>NZ_JRNX01000814.1 GCF_000786645.1 Halobacillus sp. BBL2006 | reverse complement strand
GATTATACTTGCGGCGGGGCAAGGGAAGCGGATGCTCGCCGGAAGAAACAAGCAATTCCTGATGATCGATCAGCAGCCGTTGATTCTACATACGTTATCTGTTTTTGATGCAGATGACTGGTGTGAAGAGGTTGTGTTAGTTACGAATGATCAGGAGCGCTCGCAAATGGAAAATTTACTTCAATCATCTTCGATACGAAAGAACATCCAATTGGTTGATGGCGGGGCAGAGCGTCAAGACAGTGTTTTTGAGGGCTTACGTGCGATACGGAATACAGATCTTCCTGTATTTATCCATGATGGTGCACGTCCTTTTGTCAAAGTAGATCGGCTGCATGAATTAGCGCAACGCTCCACGGAGAAGCAAGCGGCCTTACTAGCTGTGCCCGTGACGGATACAATCAAGCAGAAACAGGGAGATCACCTTGAAACGCTGGACCGTAAAACCCTGTGGGCAGCACAAACGCCTCAAGCTTTTTCCTATTCTTTAATTTATAAAGCGCATCAACAGGCGAGGGAACGTGGATACTATGGAACAGATGACGCCTCTCTCGTTGAACAGTTAGGCAAGGAAGTTGCTATCGTTCAAGGAAGTTATGACAATATTAAGCTGACAACCCCTGAAGACTTACATAAAGCAGAATCTTATGTGAAAAATCAACGTGAGAGAAAGGCGGAGGATCCATCCATGTTTCGAATTGGACAAGGTTTCGATGTACATCAGTTAACAGAAGGACGGAAATGTATCATTGGAGGAATTGAGATCCCTTATGAAAAAGGCCTCCTCGGACATTCGGACGCTGATGTTTTACTTCACACCATTGCGGATGCCTGCTTAGGAGCAATCGGTGAAGGCGACATTGGCAAGCACTTCCCTGATACCGATCCTGAATTTAAAGATGCCGATTCTGGTAAGCTGTTGCAGCATGTGTGGCAGATTGTCAAAGATCGCGGGTTTGATTTAGGGAATATGGATTGTACGATTATTGCTCAGGCTCCCAAAATGGCTCCCTATATCGAGGAGATCCGAAGCAATATCGCTGTGCTCTTAGATACTGAATCAGGGCGTATCAATGTCAAAGCGACCACAACAGAGAAGTTAGGGTTTACTGGACGTAAAGAAGGGATTGCTGCTCAAGCCGTCGTCCTTTTGCAAAATAATCAACAATTTTAAACAAAAAATGATAAAATAATAAAAGGAAATTAGACCGGAACGATGAAAGGAGAACAATTATGTCGAATGAAGTACGTGTGCGCTATGCACCTAGTCCAACAGGAAATCTCCATATCGGAAATGCAAGAACAGCCCTGTTTAATTATTTGTATGCTAAAAATGCTGGAGGAAAAATGGTTATCCGCATTGAGGATACAGATGAAAAGCGTAATGTAAAAGGCGGAGAAGAAAGCCAGTTAAATTACCTGAAGTGGTTAGGGATCGAATGGGATGAAAGCCCGAATAAAGGCGGCGAATACGGACCTTACCGTCAGATGGAACGCCTTGACTTATACAAGGAATATGTTGATGAACTCCTTGAGCGCGGATTAGCTTATAAATGTTACATGACAGCTGAAGAGCTTGAAGCTGAACGTGAGGCTCAAATCGCTCGAGGCGAAGCGCCGAAATATTCCGGTGCTCACAGTAATCTTACCCAAGAGGAGATCGACCAATTCGAAGCGGAAGGCCGCGAGCCAAGCATTCGAATTCGAGTTCCTG
>NZ_JRNX01000813.1 GCF_000786645.1 Halobacillus sp. BBL2006 | reverse complement strand
GGAAGTGATGTCGGTGAAATCTATGCAATCTCCGCGTACTCGGTTGACCCCGGTATTTCCAACCATTAATATCCCGAGTTTTCCTTCCCCTTCAGCTTCCGCTCTCATCAGTCTTGCGAGTAAGCTCACATCTGCTTCGTTGTAGGGAATAACAGCCACGCTGTCACCTCACTTTACTACCGGCATGAAAGGTTGTTCTCTAACACTATATGTAAGTTGACCACCGGGATATGAATAAAAATGTCAGGTAGTCCTTTTGTTTATAGTCATGTAAGATGAATGAAAAATCTTGCTAATAAGTAAATAAATGGTAGAAGGAGGCAGTAAGGCGTTACTTATTTGAGTTTAGGACGTTATTTGTTTAAGGTAGGTCGCTATGGAATTGAGATAAGTCATTACTTAAGCCAGTTACGACACTATATTTTAGCTTTGCCGTTGGAAAAAAAGGCTATAGGGATGAAAGGTAAATAGAGAGACCATTTTCAGCAGAGCATTAATGAATTTCGTCCTCACATCAGACTCATGGATCGTGGCGTAAATATGGGGGTACTCTAGGAGTTATTGTTTTGTTGTGGGTAATCGTCTTAAGAGAAATAGAGTTATCTCTATCCTATATATACATAAGAAAAACGCTCAAGATGGTAACCTGAGCGTTTTTCTTAATAAATCTATACATGTAGGAATTGCTCGACTGCTTCAGGCTTCAGAATGTTTCCGATGTAGAATGAACCGAAGTCCCCATAACGGGAGGTTACTTCATCAAAGCGCATCTCATAAACAAGTTTTTTAAACTGAAGAACGTCGTGGGCAAATAGAGTTACGCCCCATTCCCAATCGTCAAAACCGATGGAACCAGTAATGATCTGGCGGATTTTACCTGCATACTGGCGTCCAGTCATTCCGTGAGCGTACATTAGCTTCGCGCGGTCTTCTTTTTCGAGAACATACCAGTTGTCGTTCCCTTGACGGCGTTTATCCATTGGATAGAAGCAAATATGGTTCCACTTCGGAAGAGTCGGCTTTAAGCGTGCCTGAATTTCAGGGTCATCTTCGTTCGTGTTGCCCATATAATTGGATAATTCAACGACGGAAACATAGGAGTATGAAGGTGTCGTAAATTCAGCAAGCTTGGTTTTATTAAAAGCTGTTTCAATATTGTTCAGCTCTTCCATCGTCGGACGCAGAATCATCATCATGAAGTCTGCTTTCTGGCCAACGATTGTATATAAAGCGTGACTTCCTTCTTTAGCTTTTTCAGTGCTTTCCCATTTTTCGATCAGCTGGTGGAATTCATGAATGGCTTCTTCACGTTCTTCCGGGCTTGCATATTTCCAAGCGGTCCAGTCCATAGAACGGAAATCATGCAGGCAATACCAACCATCCATCGTAACTACTGCTTCTGGCATGGTGATCGCTCCTTTGTATATAAAGTGTTGTGTTAGAAAACTTCCTTCCCCAATATAACACAGTTGCTCTGTCTCCTTCATGAAATCTCCTCGGAGTTCAACAAACTGTTTAATTTAAATGGGATTTTTACATGATTTACATGCAATTAGGGTAAAGTGAGAAATGAAATCGCTTCATTATAAAAATTCTGAACGAACTACTTTCATTTATACACGAAAGGTCTTATCATGTATAACAGAAATGAAAAATGGAGGGTTAATCATGAGTAACCTATTTGAGACTTTGAAAGCGAAAATTGACGGTAAAGGCAAGAAGGTCGTCTTTCCTGAAGGTTTAGATGAACGTATTTTAACCGCTGTCAGTCAACTGGGTACAGAGGGTATGCTTACACCTGTACTAGTCGGAGATAAAGAAAAAATAGAACAGAAGGCGTCTGAAATCGGAGTGGATATTTCCTCTTCTGAAATTCTTGATCCTGCGAACTACGATGCTTATGACGAAATGGTTGCAAATTTCGTTGAACGCCGTAAAGGAAAAGCTACGGAAGAAAAAGCGCGTGAGATTCTTCAGGATGAGAATTATTTCGGTACGATGCTTGTTTACATGGGTAAAGCAGACGGTTTAGTTAGTGGTGCAGCCCACTCTACAGCAGACACCGTCCGTCCTGCTCTTCAAATCATCAAGACGAAACTTGGCATTAAGAAAACGTCCGGCGTCTTTATCATGGTTCGTGAAGAGGAGAAGTATGTGTTTGCTGACTGTGCGATCAACATTAATCCGGACAGTCAGGACCTGGCTGAAATTGCGCTTGCAAGTGCGGAAACTGCTCAATTGTTCGACATCGATCCGAAAGTTGCTATGTTAAGCTTCTCTACCCGCGGTTCTGCTAAATCTCCAGAAACTGAAAAAGTTACAGAAGCGTTAAAGCTTGCGAAGGAGCAAAACTCTAATCTGTTGATCGACGGTGAATTCCAGTTTGATGCTGCGTTTGTTCCGTCTGTAGCTGAGAAGAAAGCGCCGGATTCTCCATTGAAAGGGGAAGCGAACACTTTCGTATTCCCTAGTCTAGAAGCAGGAAACATCGGATATAAAATTGCCCAGCGTCTAGGAAACTTTGATGCAGTTGGTCCGATTCTTCAAGGTCTTAACCAACCCGTGAACGACCTATCCCGTGGCTGTAACGCTGATGACGTGTACAAGCTCGCACTTATTACAGCAGCACAATCTGTATAATTTGATTAACAAAAATGGCCACCAAATGCGGTGGCCATTTTTTTGGTCATCAAAGCGACAATCAAGGTTATTGAGCATAAGTGCAGGATTATGGAAGACTAGATTTCGAGATGTTTATGTAGTTTTAGGGTCGTTGGGGAAGGGCTCGCTTTCCTGTGGGGGAACCGGCGAGCTTCCTCGGGCTGTGCCCTGTGGGATCTCGCCTACTTCCTTCTCCCACGGGAG
>NZ_JRNX01000812.1 GCF_000786645.1 Halobacillus sp. BBL2006 | reverse complement strand
CCCCCCCTATTAATTAAGTGTAATTTTACACTATAACACAGGTTGTCACAACCAGTTAAGCAAATAATCATATCCCAACCCTCTAAATTGAGATCGTTGAAGTATTCAACGAAAGACAGTTAGGATACTCGTTTTTGTCTATAATAGCTATAAAAAAGCCTGCTCTCATCTAACTAGAGAGAGCAGGCTTTTACCAAACCGTTATTTTATAATCGTTACAGGAACATCCGCTTCTTTCGCTACCTTTTCACTTATACTTCCCAGCATAAACTTCTTGATTCCGCTGACCCCACGGCTGCCAATGACAATAACATCTGCATCGTTGGCAGAAGCATACTTGCATATCCGTTTGACCGGTTCTCCCTTCAGGACTTCATAGAATACCGAAACGCCTTCTTGGCTTGCACGCTTTTTCGCTTCAGAAAAAATTTCATGATCGCTATGTTTCGCTTTTAAGTCACTGGGGGAAAAATCTATCTCATTGACGTCTCCTTCATAAGCTTTTACATCAGCACCACCGTAGTTCACACTCATATCACTCCCTGATTTCAAGGAATTATGAGGGTCCCTTCTCTCCCCTTTTTCCACGTGAACAACGGCCAGTTGAGCATGGTTGGATTTTGCCAGTCCTATAGCATGTTCAAGCGCTTTCATACTTCCTTCTGATCCATCAAAAGCGGCTACGATCTTGTTATACATCTCATACCATCCCTTTCTTTTTTATTGAGTATCAGGAATTGTTCGTGAACTTATACCTTATTTACCCTTTTTCGATCAGTTTAAGTTCTTTTTTAGCTGGTCTTTATGAATGTTCACTCGCCCGCTATTGTATCTGGCAAAAGAATAAAACCGACCCCAATACGAACACTATAAAAAAGGAGGAAACATTCATGAAGATAGCGATTATCGGTGCCGGTCTTGCAGGTCTTTCCTGTGCATTGACGTTGGAAAAGCACGGGCACTCTGCGGATATATTTGAAAAACAGAGAAGCGTGGGATTCGATTTAACAATCGCAGAGTTGATCACCCCGATTCTCCACAGCCCAATCGACGATTTTATAAAGTTTCTCTCCGAAAGTCATGGAATACATTTAAAACCAACTTCAAACATTCAAAGAATACATGTCCACTCCCCCAATGAAACGGCATACGTTGAAGGAAATTTAGGCTTTATCAATATGCGAGGGAATCATAAGGAAGCTTATGAAAAGCAGTTAGCGGAACAATTAACAGCTAGTCCCATCCACAATCAACACGTTACCCCTAAAGAGATTTCCAAAGACTATACCCACGTGGTAGTAGCAACGGGCGAACCATTGGATACCCAACAATTTCAACCTTTTCATATCGAGTTTAAATCTACATTTGCAGGCGCTGTCGTGAACGGGAATTTTATTCGTAATGAAGTACATGCATGGTTTGACACAGAATTGGCCCCTAAAGGAATGCTGTACCTACTTCCTCACTCGGATTCAGAAGCGACTCTCGTATTAGTCTATCCTCAATACGATGACCAATCGGTTCAGGATAAAAAAAAGTTATGGAAAGAATCAGTAAAACGTGTC
The DNA here is from genome assembly GCF_000786645.1 of Halobacillus sp. BBL2006. Lineage (GTDB taxonomy): Bacteria > Bacillota > Bacilli > Bacillales > Halobacillaceae > Halobacillus. The sequence continues at coordinate 558 of NZ_JRNX01000812.1, read as the reverse complement.
TCGCAAACACTCGGTCAGGAATTATCTACCAAAGAAGATCTTTCGATTAGGGATTACGTCGTTGGAAAGTGCGATTACCCACGGATTGGAAATATTTTTTTCGCGGGTAACTGTATGGGCGCAATTAAACCTTTTTTAGGTTTTGGACAGACAGGCTCTATTCTCAGCGGAATTTATGCAGCACAGGATTTATGCGGACTAGGAGATTATGATAAGCTCTGTAAGCCACTCTTCAAAGATTATCAAAATTCACTGAGATATCGAAAGACAATCGAAAAGTTAAGCAACGATCAGCTTGATTTGGTAACAAAGTCTCTCCGAGTAAATGCAGTAGAAAGAGTTTTCACGGGCGAAAACTGGGGGCTATTAAAGGTTCTTAGTCATCTGCTCCGACCATTTAGCTGATAATTTTAATTTATAGTTATTCAATAAATCCCCATACCTTTATTAATCTATAGTGCAGGATTGTGGAAGACCCGATTTGTAGATGATAGGCAGCATGTTTCCTTCACTCGGCGCAGAATTAGGAGGTCCTGGAAATCACTCGCTTTCCGTGGG
>NZ_JRNX01000811.1 GCF_000786645.1 Halobacillus sp. BBL2006 | reverse complement strand
CCCAGACAAGCCATTAGTAGACCCTTTCTGCGGATCGGGAACCATTGCAATTGAAGCGGCACTGATTGGTCAAAACATTGCTCCTGGCTTTAACAGAGAATTTGCCTCAGAAGATTGGGAGTTTATTCCCCAAAAAGCATGGGATGATGCCTTTCAAGAAGCGGAAGACTGTGCAAATTATGACCAACCCTTAAACATTACAGGTTCAGATATTAATCCAGAACTGATTGATATTGCAAAGAAAAACGCAATGGAAGCAGGTCTAGGTGATCTAATTACTTGGAAGCAGATGCAGATGAGTGACTTCAAACCGAGGCAGGAAAATGGCTATCTCATTTCCAATCCGCCTTACGGTGAACGTATGGGAGAAAGAGAGGAAGTGGAGCAGATGTATCGTGATTTAGGGTCCATCATGAGCGATTTCCCTTCCTGGAGCGTTTACGTTCTGACATCCCATGAAGGATTCGAGAAGCTCTACGGTAAGCCTGCGACGAAAAAACGCAAGTTGTTCAATGGGTTTATTAAAACGGACTATTACCAGTACTTCGGTAAGCACGTATAAGAGAGATGGAAGACGCAAAGATTGTCCTTTGCGTCTTTTTACTGCTCTTATAAATAGCACTTGCAGAATAAAATTGATAAACTAAGAAAGAGATTTTGAAATGGAAAGGGAGATGGAAATGAGTCAATCGACAGAGCAAAAGTTCATGGACTTGTTAAAAGAGCAAGCGTCTTATGGAGAAGCTATTGGCCTAATGGCCTGGGACATGAGGACGAAAGCTCCTAAAAAAGGGATGGATAACCGTTCACAGGTTTTAGGCGTCCTTGCCCAGAAGGTACATGAAATTCAAACGTCCGATGAAATGAAATCATACATAGACGAACTTAAAGGGCATGTAGAGGATCCTGTTATAAAAAAATCCCTGGAGGAAGCAGAAGAAACTTACGAAAAAACTGCCAAAATCCCTGTCCAAGAATATCGTGAGTACGTCACGCTTCAATCAAAAGCTGAATCCATGTGGGGAGAGGCAAAAGAAAACAATGATTTTGAAAGCTTCCGTCCTTATTTGGAGAAGATCGTAGAATATAACAGAAGGTTTGCTGATTATTGGGGATATGAAAAACACCGTTATGACGCCCTCCTTCATAACTACGAGCCGGGCGTGACAGTGGAAATCATTGATCGCGTTTTTCCAAAAGTAAGAAAAGCTTTGACGGCATTGCTTGAGAAGATTCAATCCGCTCCGAAGCAGCCCGACCCATCTGTGTTGGAAGGGCATTTTTCCAAAGAAAAACAGGAGAAGTTCAGCTTAGAAATCCTGAAGCGAATGGGGTATGATTTTGATGCAGGCCGTTTGGATGAAACAGTCCACCCGTTTGCTATTGGTCTCAACATGAACGATGTACGGGTAACGACGAAGTATGATGAGCGTGATTTTCGCACGGCTGTGTTCGGTACGATTCATGAAGGCGGACACGCGTTATACGAGCAAAACATTGATCCTAAACTTGCCTTCACTCCGTTAGCTACAGGGACATCAATGGGAATCCACGAGTCACAATCGCTCTTTTGGGAGAATTTCATTTCTCGGAGTCAAGCCTTTTGGGAGAACCATTACGAGTTGTTTAAGTCCTATGCACCTGAGAGCTTTAAAGAACTTCCTATGGATGAATTTTATCGTGCCATTAACGAAGTGAAGCCCTCCTTAATTAGAATAGAAGCAGACGAACTAACTTATTGCCTCCACATAATGGTTCGTTATGAATTGGAAAAAGCTTTAATTGGAAGAGACATAGAAGTTAAAGACCTCCCAGAATTGTGGAATCAAAAGATGGAAGAATACCTCGGTGTAAGACCATCTAACGATTCAGAGGGAGTACTTCAGGATATCCACTGGTCTGGAGGAGACTTTGGTTATTTCCCTTCCTATGCTTTAGGTTATATGTATGCCGCACAAATAGAAAGTAAGATCAGCCAGGACCTTGATATAGAAACGATTATCCGGGCAGGAGACTTCCAGCAAATTAAACAGTGGTTAACAAAGAATATCCATCAATATGGGAAAATGAAGAAACCTTTGGAAATTTTGAATGATGTGACAGGCGAAGGATTGAATCCGGATTATATTATTCGTTATTTGACTGACAAATATAAAAAGATCTATCAGTATTAAGAGGGAAACAAGCCGGGCAGAGAGCCTGGCTTTTTTTGTATCAAAGAATTGACATCCTTGTGTTTCTCCGATAACATCATATAGGCGATAAAACATATCTTTTTACTTGGTTATAGGAGGAATATAAATGAAACGTACATTATTTATTGTATCTCTACTTGCTTTAGCTGTAATTTTATCTGCTTGTGGCAGCAGTGAGTCAGAAGGTGAGAATACAAGCTCTGAAGGCAGCAATGAAGAATCGGCTCAGTCATCTGGAAACCTTCTTGAAAAAATCAAAGAAAATGGTGAATTGTTGATTGGGACGGAAGGCACGTACCCTCCTTACACGTTCCATAATGAACAGGATGAACTGACGGGTTTTGATGTAGAAATTGCTAGGGAAGTGGCCAAACGATTGGGAGTTGAACCCGTTTTCAAAGAAACAAAATGGGATTCTATGTTTGCCGGGTTGAACTCAAAACGCTTTGATATGGTTGCTAACCAGGTCGGAATTACACCTGAGCGTCAAGAGAAATACTCTTTTTCTGATTCATATATTCAATCCTCTGCTGTGATCGTGACGCACAAAGATAACACGAGCATTTCGACTTTTGAAGATTTAAAGGGTGTAAAAACAGCACAGTCCTTGACAAGTAACTTCGCTAAGATTGCAAAAGAAAATGATGCTGATATTACCAGCGTGGAAGGATTCAATGAATCGATGCAATTATTGAGTTCAAAACGAGTGGAAGCGACAGTAAACGATCGTTTGTCCGTGCTTGACTTCATGAAACAGCGCCCGGATGCCCCTGTGAAAATTGCGGCACGTCAAGATGAAGCATCTAAAAGCGGGTTATTATTCAGACAGGGCAATGATGAACTTGTAAAAGCGGTCAATCAAGCTCTACAAGAGATGAAAGATGACGGCACCTATCTAGAAATTTCTAAAGAGTGGTTTGGTGAAGATGTATCTAAGTAACATTTTCACAGACAGTGCAATGCAAGAGAAATATATAGATATACTAATAAGCTCTTTTCTCCCTTTGGTGAAAGGGGCTTTGTATTATACGATCCCACTCACATTGATTTCATTTGCCATTGGTCTTGTACTTGCGATCATAACAGCCATGATGCGGATCTCTGGAGTTAAGGTGTTACAGGGAATCGCTAGAGTCTATGTTTCCATTATTCGTGGTACTCCATTGCTTGTCCAGTTGTATATTATATTCTACGGACTGCCATCCGTTGGTGTAACGATCAATCCCTTGATATCCGCTATTATCGGATTCTCACTCAATATGGGAGCCTACAATTCCGAGATCATTCGAGCAGCTGTATTATCGATTCCAAAGGGACAGTGGGAAGCCTCTCATTCAATAGGAATGACGTATTTGCAAGCCCTTAGACGTGTCATATTTCCGCAGGCGACAAGGGTTTCTATTCCGCCACTATCAAATTCTTTTATAGGGCTGATTAAAGATACTTCACTTGCTTCTACAATCACTTATGGCGAGCTTTTTCGCCAGGCACAGGAGATTGCTTCACAAAACTATGAATTTTTACTCGTCTATACGGAAGCAGCTGCAATTTACTGGGTGATTTGTGTTGCACTGTCATTTGTACAGGATCGAGTAGAAACAAGACTTGAACGATATGTATCAAAATAGGAGAGATTCGATGATCAACGTTAATAATATAAATAAACATTTTGGTTCTCTTCACGTATTAAAAGATATTGACATGGAAGTACAGAAAGGGGAAGTAGTTGTTGTCATTGGTCCATCAGGCTCAGGAAAGACTACTCTTTTAAGGACACTGAACGTGTTAGAAAGGCCGGAAGAAGGAAAAATTACCATCGGTCATCAACAATTGGACTTTACTCAACCGATCTCAAAAAAATCCATCATTCATTTCAGGAAGCAAACCGGTATGGTTTTTCAGAATCATAATCTATTTCCGCATTTTACAGCGATCGAAAATGTCATGGAAGGTCCGGTGACAGTGCAAAAAATTTCCAGAGAGGAAGCGAAGAACCGAGCGGCTGAAATCTTAACAAAAGTCGGTCTTGGAAATAAATTGGATGCATACCCTCATCAATTATCAGGTGGACAGCAACAAAGAGTCGGGATTGCCAGAGCTCTTGCGACAGGAGCGGAAGTTATACTGTTCGATGAACCGACTTCTGCTCTTGATCCTGAATTAGTGGGGGATGTGCTTGATGTGATGAAGGAATTGGCTAGAGAGGGAATGACAATGGTTGTCGTCACTCATGAAATGAGTTTTGCTGAAGAGGTAGCTGATAAGGTGATTTTCATGGATCACGGAAACATTGTTGAAGAAGGTTCCCCTGATCAAGTTTTCAGTCAGACACGTGAAGAACGAACGAAACAGTTTCTGAATCGAATTCAATAAGAAATTAAAAAA
>NZ_JRNX01000810.1 GCF_000786645.1 Halobacillus sp. BBL2006 | reverse complement strand
GCAGGAACTTCGGTTGGTGGCAGCAATCCCCGGCCAAGTCCATCTGCAAGCAACAGGAGCGCCATTCCTGTCAATGCGGAAGTAGGTAGTAAGAATTTGTGTCTGTTCCCTACTAATTGTCTCGCAATATGGGGAGCGACCAATCCAACAAACCCCAGCGTACCAACCACGGCTACGGAGGCAGCAGCTAAAATGACCGCAACGACGAGTAACAACGCTCTAGCTTTTCTCACAGGCTCACCAAGGCCTTCAGCCACATCGTCACCTAAACTTAACACGTCCAGCTTCGGTGAAAGACTTAAAGCAAAAGGAAACAGAACGACGATCCAGGGAAGTAACAATAGGACATCCGTCCAATCTTTCCCCCATAAGCTTCCTGTCAGCCATACGAGTGCAGCATTCGTCTCAACCGGGAACTTAACTGTTATAAGTTGAATGCCCGCTTGGCAGATCGCTCCTAAGGCGATTCCAACAAGTGCAAGAGTTGCAGGCTTCACACCTTGTCTGTAGGCGAATAAATATAATGCAATGGTCACAGCGCCCGCTCCAATGAAGGCGGCTATGGGTAATGCAATGACTGGCGAGTTTGGCAGTAAAATAATCGTGACAGCCGCAGCCAGGCCAGCACCTTTAGTAATTCCTATGACATCCGGAGAAGCCAATGGATTGCGTATAATCCCCTGCAAGATCGCACCTGATAATCCTAAACCGGCTCCAACAAGCACAGCCATAACGATTCTCGGCAAACGGAAATTTTTAATAATAAACCCTTGATTCCCAGCATCTGTGCCTAAGAAATAACTCAAAATATCAGGCGGGGAAATATAGATAGCCCCTACCCCAATGGATATAAAAGCCCCTAATGAAACAACAATGGTCAAACCTATAATCCACCACAACGGGATTCTGTTTTCTTTTTTCATGCCTCACGACCTCCCTTTCGCGCTAAGTAAAGGAAGAACGGGGCGCCTATCAAAGCAGTGACGATTCCTACAGGCGACTCTGCCGGAAAGGCGATGAACCTTGAGATTACATCAGATACCGTGAGTAAGAGCGCACCAAGAACAGCGGAGATCGGTATGACAAATCGATAATCCGATCCAATGATTTTACGTACGATATTAGGAATCATTAATCCAATAAAACCAATGGGGCCTGCAACGGCTACTGAGGCTCCTGCGAGAATGACCACTAAAAGAGAGGAAACGAACCTGATTAATCCTATCTTTTGTCCTAACCCTCGTGCCACATCATCTCCAAGACTTAGAAGAGTGAGTGATTTGGATAGCGCAAAAGAAGCAATTACTCCTACAATCGCCCAAGGAAGCATCAGTTTTACATCTCCCCAGTTCCGGCCATCAATCCCCCCTGCTAGCCAAAACAAAACATCTTCCGTCGATGTTTCATTAAAAAGAACGACTCCTTCTATGATCGATGAAAGGAATAAGTGAATCGTAATCCCTGCTAAAGCAAGCTTTACAGGAGTCATACCCCCCCCAGTCGAAGCTAGGTAATAAACTGTTGCGCCTCCGACAGCTGCCCCGAAAAAAGCGAAATAAACTAATGTGTTTGGAGCTAAATCAGGGAGAAGCACCACACCTATCACAACCATCAGGGAAGCTCCAGCGTTGACTCCAAAGATTTGAGGGGAGGCTAAGGGATTATTTGTGATCGATTGCATGATTGCCCCGGCAATCGCTAAACAACCTCCAATCAACATACCTATGACAGCCCTGGGTAACCGAATGGTATGGATAATCGAGGCTGCTTTACTACCGTCATCATTCAAAAGCAGTCCCATAACAGCAGAGAAGTTGATATGGTAGACACCGATACTTAAACTGGCAATAAGACTGCCTAGTAGAAGTATGAGACCGCTGACGAGTGTAATACCAATCCGGTAGGTATAAAAATGTTTTTCTGTAGACGTTTCTTCCATGACATAAGTCTCCTATTTCTTCCTTCTATTCATTCAACTTTATCATAATTCTCCATAAAAAAACGGGGGGAGCCCCCGTTTCTAAACCACCCTATTTTTCGTATAGATACCCAATGGCGTCTTCAAGAATTTTTTCTGAAGAAATCAACCCACGAAAACGTGACCACATATTGCGATCCACCTCGTAGACCTCATCATTTTTCACTGCTGAAATATCTTGATAAAGGGAATTGTTCTTCCATTCATCCACTACGGTCTGATCTCCAGAGACCATATGGAACATGACATCAGGATTAAACTCCACTACTTGTTCTAAATTAATTTTATTGTATCGTGCATCTCCGCTTTGAATGGCATTTTTCAAGCCGATTGACTCTAAAAGAGACCCTGTATAGGACTCCATGTTATGTGCATAGTATCCACTGTCCGCCACGACCGCTGGTAAAACCGTACGCTCTTCATCTTCAGGAACTTGAGCACGCAACTCTTCCATCTTCGCTTTATGCTCTTTCAAAACTTCTTGTCCTTTCTCTTCCATCCCCATTGCTTTAGAAACGGTTTCGAAACTATCAATGATTCCATCATAGTCGGCAGCAAGAGAAGGAAGAATGATGGTCGGTGCGATTTCAGAAAGCTGATCATAGATGTCCTTATGACGCTTCATATCTGCAATGATCAAGTCCGGCTGCAAAGAACTAATTACTTCTAGAGAAGGCTGTTTACGAGTACCTACGGAAGTATAATCGCCTATTTTCTCGCGAATTGGCTCAATGATCCGTTCTTTGTCATTATCATCGGCAATCCCTACAGGTGTGACACCTAAAGATGCCAAGTTATCAACAAAAGAGAACTCCAGCGCGACGACCTTTTCTGGTGTCCCGGAAATCTCCGTTTCCCCCATTTCATGTTCGATGACACGAGTATCTTCACTTTGTGTTTTTTCTTTTGTCTCTTCT
>NZ_JRNX01000809.1 GCF_000786645.1 Halobacillus sp. BBL2006 | reverse complement strand
AAAAAAGCCTCAGAGAAACAGATGTCTCTCTGAGGATATCCACCATTTTTATATTTTATAGCGGACGATCATCAAAATCATAATCCACCGGACCTGGAGCAACACGCGCATTTTCCAGTGCAGGCGTGTCAGGTCGAGCGATTTGGTACACAGCAGATCCTACGATCTCAACAGTTTCCTGAAGTTTTTCCTTGCTAATTTTATCAAGCGTATCTTCAGGGGAATGGTACCAAGGTTCAAGCGGTGCGTGAATAAATAGAGCGGATGGAATGCCACGCTCGAAGAATGGCACATGGTCACTGCGTCCCAGCTGTCCGTATTCCACCATTTCTTCGGCTACCCTAGCTCCTGCTGATGCGCCGAGATCTGTTACAAGGTTCTTTTCACCATCAGGAGTGAACATGATTAAATCACCCGCATCTTTGCTGCCGATCATATCCATTTGGAAATGAGCGACCATTCGATCGACTTCATCGTCACTTAACGTGCTTGCATAATGATAGGATCCGAGCAGTCCTTCTTCTTCAGCCCCAAAGGTCATAAAACGCAGTTCAGTATCTGTCGGAGTTTTGGCCATGATCTTGGCCATTTCCAGGACGCCAGCTACTCCTGATGCGTCATCATTAGCCCCTGGCCCGCCCTCAACGGAGTCATGGTGGGCGCCTACGGTAATGATTTGACCATTGTCTTTATTTTTGTGTGGCTTCATGGTCGCTATGACATTATAGGATTTTCCATAAATCGGTGCAGAT
>NZ_JRNX01000808.1 GCF_000786645.1 Halobacillus sp. BBL2006 | reverse complement strand
ATCATATAATTTTCGAAATTGATACCCCGGGCGGTCGGGTAGACGCTGCTGGCGAAATCGGAGAGATCTTTCAGGATCTGGATATACCGAATACCGCTTTTGTTACAAGTCGCGCCTATTCAGCCGGCTCTTATATCGCTTTGAATGCTGATCAGATCTATATGAAGCCCCAGGCGACAATGGGAGCTTCAGGGGTTATCAACTCCGATGGAACAGCTGCGGATAAAAAAGCCCAGTCTGCCTGGATCTCCTCAATGGTTGCTGCAGCAGAATCTAACGGCCGTGACCCGCTTTATGCAAAGGCAATGGCTGACAGTAGTGTAGATCTCCCGAAATACGGAGCTGGAGAAGGCGAATTTCTGACACTGGGTCCTAAAGATGCAGAAGAAGTAGGATATGCGGAAGGAATTGTCGAAGATCGCACAGAATTACTTAATGAGCTCAATCTTTCTGATGCTAAGATTGTTGAAGAAAACCCTACGTTAGCAGAAAATTTGGCAAGGTTTTTGACCGATCCTGTGGTGATACCAATCTTGTTATCAGTCGCAAGCATTGGTTTGGTTGTAGAATTGTATTCTCCAGGCTTTGGAATACCAGGGATAATGGGGCTGCTTTCGCTCGTATTATTCTTCTATGGGCATATCGTAGCTGGTTTGGCTGGTTATGAAGCCATCATCTTACTTGTCTTAGGGATTGCTTTAGTGATTGCAGAATTATTCCTGCCTGGAGGTATTGCTGGGATCGCTGGAGTGGTAGCTATTGTAGCCTCTCTGATGCTATCTTCAGCTGACATGGGTTATATGGCAATGAGTATTGGGATTGCATTGATCGTCACGATCATTGTCTCAATCATATTGTTCAAAATTTTCGGCATGGAAAGAGGATTTTTCAGGCACATCATCCTAAACGATGCAACTTCATCAGAGAAGGGATATGTGTCCTCTAAGAATCGTCTGGAACTCATCGGATTGGAAGGCACAACTTTGACTCCTTTACGCCCAGCCGGTACTGCAGAATTTGACGGGGAACGGTTGGATGTCGTAACGGAGGGTGGATTCATTGCAACACGTCAACCTGTAAAAGTTGTAAAAACAGAAGGGTCAAGGGTTGTTGTGAGGGAAATGAAAACAGATACACATGAGGAGGAAACGAAATGACGTTACAAGAACTTATGCC
>NZ_JRNX01000807.1 GCF_000786645.1 Halobacillus sp. BBL2006 | reverse complement strand
CTTTTTTATCTTTTTTTGAGAAAAAATAACGCCTCAATTCAACAGTTGTATTTTGTATTTAGAGAGTGTTTACCTTTAAATAATTAAGGTTTTTAGACCTACAACTAAAGACCTTTTATCATAATCTAAAACAAGACTATTCACTTAATTTTTTCAAGGAAAAATTATTAATAAAAATTGAAGAATTGTCTTTATTCAAATAAAGTTTTGGTGAGGTGGATGGAGAATTGAAGAATTTCGCTAATGCAAACCTTTCCCAGCTACAAGTTTCGCTGAAGTTCGAATTAAAGGTTCCACAGCTGGAGTACACGAGGTTTATGGTGCAAGAGGCGTCCAATTATAACCAAAGCACTCAATAATGGGGAAAAACAAAAGATGATAGAGCTCAAAATGACCTCGATGACGATGGTCCAGCATATTCAGAAGATAAAATCGAGTTTACAGAAGCATCAGGGAAACCCAGAATCAGTCCGATGGATTCGACCAACAGAAATGAATAAGCGTCAACAGCAAAAAAACTTCTTAATCGTCACTCGCCTAACCCATTTACCTGACTAGTCATACGCCCTTACCCTTCACCTTGTCCGAACATAACTTGTTGTATAGGACTAAAAAGGTGGTGAAGATATGGGCTGGTATGGTGGCTATGGCGGCTGCGGTGGTTACGGCGGCGGTTACGGCGGAAGCTCTTTCGTTTTGATCGTTGTGTTGTTCATCCTTTTGATTATTGTAGGAGCTTCTTTCTACTACTAAAATTCAATAAGCCTTGTGAACCATTGTTACCCGTTCATAAGTGGTTCACACCAAAAAAACCAGAGGTCTAACACACCACCCTCTGGTTTATTTTTTTACATAAAATTATTATGAAACAATAAAAAACCAAGAGCCTCAGCTCTTGATCAGAATAAGTAAGTATAATTGCAAAAAAAATGAAGCCTTTTCTTTCTCTGAAACGTATCTGTTAGTAAGCCATTAACTTATACGACAGGAGATGAAGAAAATGTTCATGAGAATCT
>NZ_JRNX01000083.1 GCF_000786645.1 Halobacillus sp. BBL2006 | reverse complement strand
AAATAAAAAAACTAACAATAACAAACACCAACCTCGGATGCTATGTCTGAGGTTGGTGTTTGTTTAATTTTCATATTCTTTTTCTATCCCGTTTTTATAGGTGATATCTAACTCAAACTCTTTGTAAGTAGGGTTTAGATCTAAGATTTCAATGACCTCTTCAATGACTTCTTCCTCAGTGGAATCCTCATCAAAACTCATCTCCTGAAAGCGTGGGGACAATTGATTGTACGCCTTTTCACCAGTGACTTTTTGCTGATCGAGATCCTTGATGCTGGCTTTTATATTATTTTTAGTTTGATTGAATTCTACTTCATAGGAGACGCGATCAACATAATCAACTTCAAGATCAAACGTCTTAAATGTAAATTGATTTTTTTCTGCTGAATCTGCTGTGTATTCTACACTCATTGGTTGTGGAGTGTCTGCAGTTTCTTGTGTGAATGAATCATTTTCGTTGGTATTACATGCTGCTAATCCTACACATAATAATCCAGTGGCAATCATGACTTTTTTAATCAAATGTATCCCTCCATTTTTCTCTTCGTTCTACTAGGATGGCCAAAATGAGCTAAATTCATAAATAAGTAAAGGAAAATCTAAGCAATATAATTCGCTGCAATTACCGGTGGTGTTAAAATAATAGTAAGTTCCTCATATACAAGTGAGAGGAGGAAAGGATATGAAACGTGTGATTTCCGTAATAACCGTAATCCTTTTGGCCGTGATTGGGACATTGATTTTTAATAAGCTCACTGGAGAGGGGAAACAAGATATGGCAGAAACAGAAAAATTGATTATAAAGAAATTTGACGGAAGTGAAGTAACCTATACAGATCAAGAACTAAAAGAGGTTCTGACCCCGCTTCAATATAAAGTCACCCAAAAGGATGGAACAGAAAAATCCTTCGAAAATGAGTATTGGGATAATAATAAAGAAGGGATCTATGTAGATCTTTTATCCGGGGAACCATTATTCAGTTCTAAAGACAAATATAAATCAGGAACAGGATGGCCTAGCTTCACCAAGCCACTTGTCGAAGAGAATATTGTAACGAAAGAGGATCCGGGTATATTCGGAATGAGAACAGAAGTACGTAGCCAAGCAGGTGATTCCCATCTTGGGCATGTATTTAAAGATGGTCCTGAGCCTACAGGTTTACGTTATTGCCTGAATTCAGCTGCGTTAGAGTTTATTCCAAAACAAGAATTGGAAGCGAGAGGGTATGGCCGATTTATGGCCGAATTTGATTCTTAATCGACAAAGCAGAGGTTATCAATTAACCTCTGCTTTGTTTTATTCAGAACATTGCCATCACTTTACTTTTTCGGTAATATACATAAGAGTGCATTACGTTTGTATTTATATGTAAGGGGGCTTCAATAATGATTAAGTTAGTTCCGATGACACAAGAAGAGTACGACTCGAATATGGAAGCACAAATAGAGAGCTATGCTGATGAAAAAGTGAAAGCAGGAACTTGGACAGAAGAAGAAGCTTTAGCTCAATCACTTGAGACCTTTAAAAAGCTGTTACCCAAAGGATTAAATACTCCCGAACATCACTTTTTGTCTATTCGCTCAAATGATTGTAGCATAGGATACTTTTGGTATCATTTTGATCCTTCCAACTCCAAGAAGGAAGCGTTTATTTATAACTTTCTCATATTTGAAGATCACCAAGGGAAAGGTTCCGGGCAAAAAGCACTTTCTGAACTCGAAAGACATATAAAACTGGAAGGGGTTAAGAAGCTATCTCTTCACGTATTTGGCCATAATAAACGCGCAATCCATTTATATAACAAGTTGCAATTTGAAACTACCGATTTAGTGATGTCTAAATATTTGTAGACTAAGAACGTCATTTTAACTGCGTTTGACATAGTTGATGAGAACGATTATCATTATCGTAACAGAATAAATGATATGTAGGTGAGAGGATATGGAACATACAAAAACAGATCTAGCTAAAATTATACGCGAACGTAGATCAGTAAAGAGTGGATATCTCGATAAAGAGGTCCCAGCAGAATTAATTAAAGAATTATTGGAAGATGCTAGTTATGCTCCTACACATGGCCTAAGGGAACCATGGCGATTTATCTTTATCCCAACCGAAGAAACAGGCCAATTTGTGGAGGATCTAGTAAAAACGTTTCCTAAAGACATGCACGAAAATCGTCGTAATTATTTTAGCCAGCCAGCAGCCTTTCTTATTGCTGTGATGAAAGAGGACCCTCGCCAAAAACAATGGGAAGAAAATTTTGGTGCCATTAGTTGTTTCATTCAAAACTTCCAGTTGCTTGCTTGGGAAAGACAGTTAGGTGTCGTATGGAAAACCAACACGCAAATTCATGAGCCGAAAGTGCGAGAGTTATTGAATGTTGAGCCAGGTGAGAAAATTGTAGGATTCCTGCACCTTGGCTACTTTGATAAACAACCGAAACCAAAGCAGCGAACTCCAATTGAAGAAAAATTAACAATTTATAGAAAATAAACTAAGAGAGCACATCCTAACAGGGGAAGTGCTCTTTTCCTATTTATTGATTTTTTCGAGTTCATTCAAATACACATCGTCTACTGAACAGGCCTTCTTTATCATATATCAGTTAGCCAATCCTAGTTTATTTTTGCTGTTTTATTCAGCAGATTGTAGGTGGGGCTTTAATAGGGAATGGAGCTATTTAATATTTTTATTAGAACAAAAGCTCAAAGGCGCACTTCTAAACAAAGAAGGCGCCTTATTGATATATCCAAAGAGGTGAACACGCAACAGGTGACATAACAGTCTTATACTAGGAATACTTATTATCCTCTTCTTTATATTTTGAATCGAATGCGATTAAAACAACTTCTAATTTACTTTCTAATAACTTGATCTCACTTAGCTTTTCTGGCGAAAGATTTGCATAATCAAAAGACATGCCGCCACCTCCTTTATTATTTATTATCATCGAAATAGCTTGGGTTATTCCATAGAATATAAGGTAGAAGCAGGATAAACCAGATTCTTATCGAAATGAAAATAGAAAAACAGTGTTAAGTATGGGTTAAGGAGGATTGATTCATGTATGAATTGAAAACGATAGAAAATGACAATAGTGTTATCGTGTTTATCGAGGGTGTTAAGAGCTTTTAAAAGAGGGAAGATGCATACAGGTTATTGGATCTTTTCTCAGAAACCAGCGGTTATCGTGCTAAAATGTGGGGACCGAGTATTATTGGGTTTGGTTCATATCACTATAAGTATGAATCCGGACATGAAGGGGATGCCCCGCTTGTAGGCTTCTCACCAAGAAAGGCTAAAATCAGCTTATACTTTCCAGCAGGCACTCCTAATAGAGATGAACTATTAAATAACCTTGGCAAGCATCAAATGGGAAAGGCTTGCATTTACATAAATAAAATAGAAGACATTGACACTGACATACTAAAAGCCACGATTTAATAGTCGATAGAACATCTTAAAAAAGCTTATCCGGAGTCATAAGTTATATATAATTCAGATCTAAATTTGGAAGAGGATTGAAGAAATCCTCTATTTTTATGGTATCATATATATGAATATAAAAATAATTCATTCATACATTTAGAGGTGTTTATTATGCCAAGAGGATTTAACGAACAAGAGAGACAGGAGATTAAGCAGAAACTTCTTGAGCAAGGCAGAAATTTCTTTTCTAAGTACGGCTTAAAGAAGACAAGAATTAGTGAGTTAGCTGAAGCTGTAGGAATTGCTCCCGGTTCTTTTTATACTTTCTTTAACTCTAAGGAGGAACTTTATTTTGACATCCTTGAAATGGAAGAAGAAAAAATCAAACATTCATTTATTAATATGGAATTATTATCTGATTCCGATCCGAAGGCAGCCTTACGTGAACGTCTCTTCCGAACTTTAGAAGTAATAGATACGAATTCTCTCATTCGTCAAATGTATTTTGATGGAGATCGAGACCGACTTCTGAGAAAAGTTCCAAAAGAAAGATTAAGTGCACATTTTCAAAAAGATTCATTCGATTTACGTATATTTACAAATCAATGGAAAAAGTCAGGAGTGTTTCGAGATATAGATGATGACGTACTTGCAGGTTTATTTCGTTCGATCTTTTTATTGAGTACACATAAAGAAGAAATTGGTGGCGGGGTCTATCAACAAACGATGGAATTATTAGTTGAACTGGTTACAGATGGGTTGATTCTTGAGGAGGAGTAAAGATATGGAGGATATTATTCTCACAAGGAATCTGTCAAAAAAATATCAAGGATTTCATGTCGTACATGATGTGTCACTAAGCGTGAAAAAAGGAGAAATTTACGGATTTTTAGGACTCAATGGTGCAGGTAAAACGACAACCATCCGAATGCTGTTAGGCATGATCCGTCCCAACTCAGGGGCTTGTTTTATTCGAGGAAGGAATGTGAGCGCAGATAATTATGAGCTTTGGAAAGAAGTGGGATACATGGTTGAAACTCCTCACTCATATCCAGAGTTAACGGTTACTGAGAACTTAGAAATTGCTAGAAAACTTAGAGGCATGAATGATCGCAAAGCAGTAAGCCGAGTCCTCAGCCGCTTAAATTTAACACTTTATGAGAGTAAAAAAGCTAAGCATCTATCTTTAGGGAACAGGCAGAGGTTAGGAATTGCTAAAGCGTTGATTCATGACCCATCTATTTTAATCTTAGATGAACCCGCGAATGGTTTGGATCCAGCAGGAATTCTTGAGGTCCGTAAAATGCTCATAACCCTTTCTCAACAAGGCATAACTATTTTCATCTCCAGTCATATCCTTGATGAAATCTCTAAAATCGCATCAAAAATAGGCATTATTCACAAAGGACAATTAATGCGAGAATTAGGAAAAGAGGAATGGGAACGTGAACGCCAGAAACGTGTGCTTATTCGTACGTTGGATAATGATGGTGCTCTAAAGAAGCTTACCAATAAAGGCTATACTGCCTCCAATCGGGAAGGGGAGATTCTTCAGATTCTTGGTGAAGTTGCTGCAAAACATCCTGAAATAATAACTTCTTATTTAGTTAGGGAAGGTTATCCACCTTCTATGATTTATGTAGAAGAAGAAAATCTGGAGTCTTATTTTCTAAGGATAATCAATGGAGGAGGCAAGTAATTGCATGAAGTATCTAAGTAGCCTGATGTGGGCAGAATTCCTGAAGTTTCGAAAATCTAAAGTTATATGGATCACTTTTTTAGCTTTCTCCATGCTTCCGCTCATGGGCGGATTTTTTATGTATATTTTAAAGAATCCTTCTTTAGCTCAACAAGCTGGATTGATTGGTGCCAAAGCTCAATTAGCAGGCAGTGCTGATTGGCCATCCTATATGATGCTCCTGGCACAAGGAATCGCTCTCGGAGGACTATTCATATTTGGATTCATTACAAGTTGGATTTTTGGAAGAGAGTTCTCTGACAATACAGTAAAAGACTTATTGGCTTTGCCTTTTCCAAGAATTATGATTGCTATCGCTAAATTTAATATCATAGGGATCTGGTCAATTGTATTATCGTTATGGGTTATTGCTCTTGGATTCGTCATTGGATGCCTAGTAGGTTTACCTTTATGGTCTACATCCGTGTTGCAAGAAGGCATGAATGTTCTATTAGTCACAACCTTACTTACTATCTTGCTGAGTACACCTGTCGGTTGGATTGCCTGTTACGGAAGAGGGTACCTAGCTCCACTTGGGTTCATAATATTAACCATGGTTTTCTCACAAATCATAGCTTCGATTGGTTATGGTCGATACTTTCCTTGGTCAATACCTGCATTGTTCTCCAATGTAACAGGAGTAGAAGGAACCCTTCCGCTTACAAGCCTATTCATCGTATTGGTCACTGCTCTGACCGGGTTTGTGAGTACACTTGGATTTTGGCGATTCTCTGATCAAGATGAATAAAACATGACGATAGACGAGCAGCCTTTGACCCTTTATGATAGAGATATACAGTGGGTAAAGGAGTCTGAAAATGAATTTTATTGCACTTGATTTTGAGACGGCTAACTCATCAAGAGATAGTGTTTGTTCTATCGGTTTGATTGAGTATGAACAAGGACAAAAGAAGAAAGAATACTATCGTTTAGTTAAGCCAAAACGAAATTATTTTTCTTCGATGAATATAAGTATTCATGGTATTAAAAAAGAAGATGTAGAGGACGCTTATGAATTTGATGAATTATGGAGAGAAGAAATAAGAGAGTTAATAGAAGGAAAATTCCTTGTCGCTCATAACGCTCAATTTGATATGGGTGTGCTTAGAGCGGTCCTGGATCAGTACAACCTGCCTTATCCTATGCTTGCTTACAACTGCACCGTTAACATCTCAAAGAAGACGTGGCAGCTGCCTAAGTATAATTTGAAAGCTGTTTCCGACTATTTAGGTATCCAGTTAAATCACCACCATGCATTAGATGATGCACGGGCAGCTGGCGAAATCTTAGTGAGGGCAGGAGAACACCTGGATGCATCAAACATAAAAGAGCTTGTTGATAAAT
>NZ_JRNX01000806.1 GCF_000786645.1 Halobacillus sp. BBL2006 | reverse complement strand
AAGAAAAACAAATAATAAACTAGTGGTGATATCATGAAAGCCTTAATTGAAACAATCGTCACTCCGCTTGTCGATCATCCAGAGGATATTGTCGTGGACGTGAAAGAGGAAGAACAAAAAGTGATCTACCATCTTTCCGTTCACTCTGACGATGTCGGAAAAGTGATTGGGAAAAACGGAAGGATTGCTAAGGCGATTCGAACTGTCGTGTATGCGGCAGGATCTGATTCAGAAAAACGAATCTATCTGGATATCATGTGAAAAGGGAGAGGGGTAACCTTTCCCTTTTTTTACCATTCAGAAAGAGATAGAGAGGCGGGGCGACCAATGCAAATCATCCAAAAGATCCCTGTCAAACAGGTGTTGACGGAGGAAAGTCGAGCTCAATTGAAAAAACGCTTCGATGAGAGATGCAAACAATTGGACAACGAATGCCGCCAATTATCGTTCGAGCAAAAAAAATTGGAACGGAAACCAGGTGTTTCAAAACAAGAAGTCGAACGTCGTTTTTCAAAAGAAATTAGTCGCCGTAAAGATCAAATTCGGTGGACTGAAAATCAACTGAAGCAATTAGAAATTCTGCCAGATGGAAGTGAACTTGCAACAGACGAAGTGGAAGCCTTAATAGAAATTAAGGAAGGCGATTCATGGAATGAATTAGTCCAGGATAGGCAAGTCGTCATTAAGGATGGAAAAGTCATACGAGCGAGGTAAGGATAGACATGGAGAATCAAATGTTCAATGTCGGAAAGATCATTAATACACATGGCATCAAAGGAGAAGTCAAAGTTAAACGGATTACAGACTTTGACGAGCGTTTCCAGCCAGGACAGCTATTGTATTGGGCAAATGATAAGAAGGGCCCCGAGAAGTTAGTGGTCCGTTCACATCGAGTGCACAAAGGGTTTGATCTGCTTATGTTCGAGGATCACCAGTCCATAAACGATGTGGAAAGGTACAAAAATGGAATGCTGATGGTCACTGAAGATGCACAGGATGAGCTGGATGAACATGAATTTTATTTTCATGAAATCATCGGATGCACCGTTTATTTGCAATCTGGAGAAGAAATTGGAGAAGTAAAGGAGATTTTGACTCCCGGAGCGAACGATGTGTGGGTCGTTAAAAGAAAAGATCAATCAGATTTGCTCGTCCCTTATATAGAACCTGTGGTGAAAGAAGTGGACCCTGCACTAAAAAAGATTATCATTGATCCAATAGAGGGGCTGTTAGACTAATGCATATCGACATTTTGACTTTGTTTCCTGAAATGTTTGATGGAGTGTTGAATACCTCTATCATGAAACGAGCCCAAAATCGAGAAGCGTTCAGCTACCGCTATGTTAATTTTCGTGATTATACGACGAATAAGCATAATAAAGTGGATGACTACCCTTATGGAGGCGGAGCAGGGCTTGTCCTTACACCACAGCCTATATTCGATGCAATAGAGGACCTGACTAAAAAGAGTGAAAAACAACCGAGAGTGGTGCTCATGTGCCCTCAGGGAGAACCTCATTCACAAAGAAAAGCAGAAGAGTTATCTAAAGAAGATCATATTATCTTTATCTGTGGTCACTATGAAGGTTATGATGAGAGAATTCGTCAAGAGCTCGTCACGGATGAAATCTCAATTGGTGATTACGTACTAACGGGCGGAGAACTAGGAACGATGGTCGTCATG
>NZ_JRNX01000805.1 GCF_000786645.1 Halobacillus sp. BBL2006 | reverse complement strand
AAGCGTTCTCCATTAATTCAATCAACCAGGATCGAATGACGGAACCGTTGTTCCACACTTTCGATACAGACTCGTAATCATAATCGAAGGGGCTTTTATCTAAAATTTCGTACCCTTCCGCGATCGACTGCATCATTCCATACTCGATGCCGTTATGTACCATTTTCAAGAAGTGACCGCTTCCGGCACGTCCAGAATGATGGTAACCGCTTTCAACGGCAGTATCAGAAAACAAAACTTCAATTTCTTTGAATTGCTCCCTGTCTCCACCGATCATGTAGCAGGCTCCATGACGAGCACCTTCTGTTCCTCCACTTGTTCCAACATCAAAGAAGAAAATATTTTTCTCTTTGAACTGTTGGGCACGCCGCAAACTTTCTTTATAGTTTGAGTTTCCACCATCAATGATGCGATCGCCAGGTTCTAATAAGGAAGAAAGTTCTTGAAGAACAACTTCTGTAATTTCTCCTGCTGGCACCATAACCCAAACGGTTCGCGGACGATCCAAGCGGTCGATAAGCGCTTTCAAATTTTGCGCTGGTAAAGCTCCTTCTTCGGTAATTTTTGAGATTTGCTCCTGATTGACATCGTTGGCCACAACTTGGTGTCCATGATCCAACAAATTCAATCCGAGGTTGTATCCCATTTTCCCGAGCCCGACTAAACCGACTTGCATAGTCTTGACCCCTTTCTGTCTGAACAACTGAAGCTGAAAATTTTTTTCTATATTTACGATTATACAATAATATTTTTTTAATACAATGGTTTTTCAGAAAAAAA
>NZ_JRNX01000804.1 GCF_000786645.1 Halobacillus sp. BBL2006 | reverse complement strand
TGATTCAGAAACTAGGCATAACAAAAGAATCCTGATCAATAAAAAAGTTCTCCTTCGAAGGAGAACTTTTTTTATGGGTTAACTTTCAGAATCATTTTGTTTCCTGATGGATCTTCGGTTTTGTAATCCTTTAAGCCTTCCTCAATGCTATAACCTAAGCTTCTCACTTTACGTACAGCTTCTTCCCTCTTTTCAATGTCTGGAAAAATGAGAGTGAATGACTTCAAGCCGACGCTGTCTTCAGGGGTAGGGGGAACACCTGGGCCATTCCATGTATTTAATCCTAAGTGATGATGGTAACCTCCCGTTGACATGAATGAAGCTTGATTTCCGAGCTTGCTTACAATATTAAATCCTAGAGCAGCATAGAAGGCTTGTGTTTCTGACATATCAGCTACATGCAAATGGATATGTCCCATAACTGTCTGAGCAGGCAGTCCTTCCCACGCTTTTTCTTCAATGCCTTGAAGCAGATCGTCCCCATTTAGTGGGTCTACTGCCATCTTTACTTCTTCGCCTTTCCATTCCCACAGATCGGAAGGACGGTCGGAATAAATTTCAATCCCGTTTCCGTCCGGATCATTCAGATATAAGGCTTCACTCACGAGGTGGTCCGAAGCCCCTAAACGAAGATCAATTTCTATAAAGTGCTTCAACACCTTTCCTAGCTCCGTTCGATTCGGTAGCAGTATGGCAAAATGATAAAGTCCGGCTGTATGGTTCGGCTTCGGTTTAACACGATCTGGCTGTTCAATTGATAGAATTGAACTCTTTCCATCTGTGGTAAATGACACCTTGGTATCTGTTTGTTCTAGAATTTGCAGACCTAATATGTCTCGATAAAAATTTTTGGATTTTTCCAAGCTGCTGACTTTGATCTCTACATGTCCTACATAGGTATTCGGTTTTTGAAAAAAATGCTTTTCCACTAATAATCACCTTCAATTTTATTTAAGTAAGTTACTTACCTTTAGTAAGTATAATAGTTGATTGTCTTACTTAAGTCAAGTGATCAAACATGAAATAGGAGGCTGGGACATAAGTAAAGTAGCGGTGGAAAAAAACGAACATTGAAAACTTGTATGAAATCAAC
>NZ_JRNX01000803.1 GCF_000786645.1 Halobacillus sp. BBL2006 | reverse complement strand
CAAGCATTCGAATTCGAGTTCCTGAAAATCATACGTACAAGTTTAATGACATTGTACGCGATGACATTACATTTGAATCAAGTGATTTCGGTGACTGGGTCATTGTGAAAAAGAATGGAACGCCTACTTACAATTTTGCAGTGGCTATTGATGATCATTTGATGAATATTACGCATGTACTTCGCGGTGAAGAACATATTTCTAACACACCGAAGCAAATGATGGTTTATGAAGCGTTTGGGTGGGAACCGCCTAAATTCGGCCATATGACTTTGATCCTGAATGAAAACCGTAAGAAACTAAGTAAACGTGATGAACATATTCTTCAGTTCATTGAGCAATATAAAAACCTGGGTTACTTACCGGAAGCGCTGTTTAACTTCATTACTTTGCTTGGCTGGTCTCCGGTTGGCGAAGAGGAGATTTTCACTCAAGAGAAGCTTGTCGAAATCTTTGATGCAGATCGTCTTTCCACCTCACCGGCAGTCTTCGACCCTGCGAAACTTAAATGGATGAATAACCAGTACATCAAAGCAGCAGATTTTGACCGAGTGGTTGAATTGACT
>NZ_JRNX01000802.1 GCF_000786645.1 Halobacillus sp. BBL2006 | reverse complement strand
TTCAGCCTCTTCACGGCTTGAAGCCCCAATATCAATGAACATATCCTTGATTTCCACCGCTTTCTTCCGTTGCTCAGGTGGTAAAATGTGAGGAGGCTTCGAACCGATAATTCCTGTCAAATCACCGTTACGAGTCATGATCGTTACGCGCTGCGCTAACATAACCTGACTCCACCAGCCGCCGACTGGCTGGAAGTATAAGTATCCATGGTCATCAATACGCGTAACCATAAAGCCAACTTCATCCAAGTGCCCAGCAACCATGATGCTTGGTCCCTTTTTGTTTCCAGTCTTCTTAGCAATCAAGCTGCCAAGGTTGTCAGTAAACACTTCCTCCGCAAAGGGAGAAATGTACTGTTTCATGACTTCTCTAGCTTCTTTCTCATTACCAGGTACGCCTTTAGCGTCCGTAAGATCTTTCAACATGGAGAGAGTTTCATCTTTTTTTGCCATATGTATCATTTCCTCCTTTTTATATCCAATAGCTATTATATAACTTTTGAAGCGATTTCACAAAGATTGGGGATTCCTTTAATTAATACCCCTGATCTTGTCGTTCATAGTTTACATTATTTTTTGAGTGGTAAGCATCCATCAACTCTGTTTCATTAAACCCAAGTGTTTGTCCTAAGCTTAAGTAGCTATGAAAAGCATTCGTATAGGACTTTTCACTTCTATCCTTGCGTAACTGCTCTATATCACTATACATTTGAAGAAAAGCTTCAGTCTGAGTATCGAAGTCACTTACTGGCTGCGGTGAATATCGATAGTCTAGATCTAAACCTAGTGAGAGTAAGAAATGAAGTCCATCCACATATTCTTCTATGATTACTTGTTTTTCACTAGGCGGCTTCGTGCTCCAAAATTTGAAACAGCGGGTTTCATTAGCAAGTTCTCCTAATTCAACAAGTAAAGCTAAAAGTTTCTCATCTACGACGTTTATGTCAGCTAACTGATGATTTTCTTCAATATATTGATCTAAATCTTTTTGCATAAGATAAAGCTTATCCCAATTCACAATAATTCCTCCTTTTATATTTTTTTCAACATAAATGTATCATTTTTTGAAACGGAAGGACACTTTCATACGTATGTAAGCTATCAACCCATAAGCAGGGAGACGATTCCTATGATTATTATTCTATTTCGCTTATTGTTATTGGTCGCAATCGCCTTTATCTTATATACTGCCTATAAATTCATTATTAATCCTAGAAGAAAACTTGACCTGGCCCGTGACAAGAAAGAGTTCTATTTCCATGATAATAAAGAAAATACAAAGCAAAATTTCCTCATCACTTATAAAGGACTTGTATTTGAAGGCGAAAAATACTTAGGGACGACCGATCATTCTTTTGAAGTAGTAAATATCAATGTCAGTGCACACAACCCTGAAAAGCTTCAAGGATTAGCGAGAGAAGATCTTTATTTTCTGGAACAGGAGATACTTATCCGCTACCCTTACGCTTCCATTGAGTGGAAGTATCCTGTAAATCGATTGATTATACATCCCTTAAAAGATGAGCACGAATAAACGCTGTCTCTAGAGGACTGGACCTCTGAAGGCAGCTTTGTTTTTTTGACTATAATATTGCTGTTGAATGGCTAATAATGAAAATAATTGTCACGTATCCCAATCAACTTAAACGATGGTAAAGTGTTCAAATAAACAGAGAGACTCCATTGGTCCACAGGAAATCAAGATTTCACTAGCTAAAGTAACAGAATCCTTATTCCATTAGAGGAAGCTTTAATAAAAGGGACTGCCTCATTTTGAGACGTCCCTCTGCGAAGTATGAACCATATTATTTTATCCTTATGCACTAGTTTGAAAAAAGTCTTTCCAAAGGAACACTTCATACTTTTTACGAACAAAAAAGCATAAGATAACAAGCAATGAAGAGAATAGCACCATTAACGGGATCGATAACAATGTAATCCACTGTCCCATGGAAGTGTATATGATCGCCAGCGGAAAATTAGCAAATAATGATGATTTCGTATATTCTTTGAAATCGGCACTGATTTCAATCAGGCAGTACGATAGTAAGTGAAAATGAATGAATGGAATTAACCTCAAAATGGCCACTTGTTTGACCGTTAACGTGGAGTTCTTTCTCATCCATTTCTCCTTTAAAGATCGGAGCCTTTTCAATCCTGAAGGCACTAACCGTATCGTGCGGTAGAACAATAAACTCGAAAGCATTGTCCCGATGACCGAGTAAGCTGTTCCTGCAATCGGTCCAAATAATACTCCCCCTGTAATACATACAAGCATGACAGGCAAAAACAAAAATGGACGTAACAGATGAATACCAATAAATAAAAGCGGTGCCCAGGCATCCTGATGTTCTAACCAAGCCAATACAGCCGTTGATGTCTCGCCCATTCCATCCCCCTCCCTGTCTACATAATATGACAGGAGAATCAAACATAGAACCGGATGGCGGCATACGCGACACTAGCGATTTGGAGAACAGCAAGGACCG
>NZ_JRNX01000801.1 GCF_000786645.1 Halobacillus sp. BBL2006 | reverse complement strand
AGCGTATGGTACTCGTAATTGTATTGTTCAAGCTCCTGTTTCAGAGCGTCGATTCTTTCCTTCGCTTCAGATCCATTCATCTTACTTCCACATCCTTACGCTTTCGTAATAGGAGCAAAACGGGCTAACAGCCGCTTGATGCCCGTTGGTGCCGGGAAGGCGATATCGAGCTCCATGCCGTCTCCTTCACCCTGCACTTTGACGACCGTTCCTTCGCCCCACTTTTTATGCACAGCTTTGTCGCCTGGCTGCCAGGTAGTCTTCTCGGCGCCAGTGCCTTTGTTCTTCTCGATTTTCTTCGCTGCTCGTTTTTTCGGACGCGCGGTTTCTTTTTGGAAAGGCGTCGTTTCCTTTTTCTTATTGAAGAAAGGCAGCTCTTCCTTCTGCTGTTCCTTACCTTCTACAAGATCTTCTGGAATTTCATTGATGAATCGGCTGATCGGGTTCATGTTCGTACGACCGTACAGCGTGCGCATCTTCGCGTGCGTAATGAACAACTGCTTCTCGGCACGTGTAATCCCTACATAAGCAAGACGACGTTCCTCTTCCAATTCTTCATCGTCCATAAGCGCACGGCTGTGCGGGAAGACGCTCTCCTCCATGCCAATCAAGAAGACGACAGGGAACTCAAGGCCTTTGGCGGAGTGCAGCGTCATTAACGTCACGGTGTCATCACTACTAGGGTCTTCATTCATAGAATCGATATCCGCAATTAAAGCTAGATCCGTCAAAAAGGCGATTAACGTTTTATCTTCCGCGTTCTCTTCGAAGTTTTTCGTTACGGACTTGAACTCTTCGATGTTTTCCAGACGACTTTGCGCTTCGATGCTCTTCTCGTTCATGAGCATTTCTTCATAGCCTGTCTTGTCGATAACTTCCTGAACCATATCTGTCGCAGATAAGAATTCCTGCTGCTGTGTCCAGTTTTGTATCATTTTACGGAAACTCATGATGGCTTTCGCCGCTTTTGCACTGACGCCGACAAAATCGACTTCTGCCGCTGCTTCATAAAGCGAAATATCATGATCTGCCGCATACGCCATCATCTTATCCATGCTCGTTTTTCCGACGCCTCGCTTCGGTTCGTTGACGACACGCTGGAAGCTGAGGTCATCATTCGGATTCGCAATCAACCGTAAATACGCAAGCATGTCCTTGATTTCTTTACGGTCATAGAACTTCGTGCCGCCGATCATCTGGTATGGTACACCAGCTTTGACGAATGTTTCCTCGATCGTACGAGACTGCGCATTCGTCCGGTACAGAATCGCGACGTCTTTATATTGGAAGCGCCCCTGACGGATAAGGTCTTCAATCTTATCAGTGACAAAAAGTCCTTCCTCACGCTCGGTGCCAGCCTGGAAATAATTGATCTTCTCTCCACCGCTGTTGTCGGTCCACAAACGCTTCGGTTTACGGCCGCTATTGTTGTCGATCACATTATTCGCCGCGTTTAGAATCAGTTCGGTGGAACGGTAGTTTTGTTCAAGCAAAATCGTGCGCGCGTTCGGATAGTCGCTTTCAAAGTTCAAGATGTTCTGAATGTCCGCTCCACGCCATGCGTAGATTGACTGATCGGAGTCACCGACGACACATAGGTTTTGATAACGGCTCGCTAGATGTTTGACGAGCTGATACTGTGCATGGTTGGTATCCTGATACTCATCGACGTGGATGTACTGAAAGCGGCGCTGATAATACTCAAGCACCTCGGGGACACGGTCGAAGAGGAACAGCGTCTGCATGATCAGGTCATCGAAATCGAGTGACTGGTTCTTACGAAGCTTTTTCTGATAGCCTTTGTAGATTTGGGCGATTTGCTCTTCATGCATGTTGCCGGCCTGCTTGGCAAAATCTTCTGCAGTCATCAATTCGTTCTTCGCATTGCTGATGGCACCAAGCATCGCACGAGGATCCCATTTTTTAGGATCAAGATTGATTTCCTTCAGCACCTGCTTGATCACTGAAAGCTGGTCACTGGAATCCAAGATAGAAAAGTTACGATCGTAGCCGATTCGGTCAATATCGCGGCGTAAGATTCTTACACACATTGAGTGGAACGTCGACATCCAAATCTTTTCGCCTTCTTTTCCGACTAGACTTTCGACACGATCCTTCATTTCGCGTGCCGCTTTATTCGTAAACGTAATCGCCAAAACGTTTTGAGGCGCTACATCTTTTTCACTGAGTAAGTAGGCGATGCGGTGTGTCAGCACTCGCGTCTTTCCACTTCCTGCACCTGCCATAATTAAA
>NZ_JRNX01000800.1 GCF_000786645.1 Halobacillus sp. BBL2006 | reverse complement strand
CGCCGTATTCGTGAATTCGGTGTGTATAGTGAGCTTCGTTCTCACAAAATCAGCATCGATGAAATTAAAGAATTGAATCCGAGTGGAATCATTTTATCCGGTGGACCGAACAGTGTCTACGGAGAGAACAGCTTCCGTTGTGATGAGGATCTGTTTGAACTAGGCATTCCGGTTCTCGGCATCTGCTACGGCATGCAGCTGATGACCCACCACTTCGATGGGAAAGTCGAACGTGCAAAGGAACGTGAATACGGTAAAGCGGATATCAACATTGCAGAAGACCCTGTCCTTTTCCGTAAAACACCGAAAGAACAAACGGTTTGGATGAGTCACAGTGACAAAGTCATCGATCCTCCTGCAGGGTTCCAAGTGGATGCAACAAGCCCCTCCTGTCCTGTCGCTGCAATGAGCAATGAAGAGGCGAAAATGTATGGCGTCCAGTTCCATCCAGAAGTTCGTCACTCTGAATATGGCAATGACATCCTACGCAGTTTCGTGTTCGACGTCTGTGATGCAACGGACGATTGGACAATGGAGCATGTCGTTGAAATGGAAGTCGAAAAGATCCGTGAGCAAGTCGGCGATAAAAAAGTTCTGTGTGCTTTGAGTGGAGGAGTGGATTCCTCTGTCGTAGCAGCACTTATTCATAAAGCGATCGGTGATCAGTTGACGTGTATTTTCGTCGATCATGGTCTGTTGCGTAAAAATGAAGCAGATGACGTGATGCGTACACTTGGAGACGGATTCCACATGAACATCATAAAAGTAGATGCAAAAGATCGTTTCATGAGTAAACTGAAGGGCGTTTCTGACCCAGAACAAAAACGTAAGATCATTGGCAATGAATTCATTTATGTCTTTGACGACGAAGCGGAAAAACTGAAAGATATCGACTATCTAGCACAGGGAACGCTTTATACCGATATCATTGAAAGCGGTACGGAAACGGCACAGACGATCAAATCTCACCACAACGTCGGCGGACTGCCGGAAGATATGCAGTTCGAATTGATTGAACCATTGAATACGTTGTTCAAGGATGAAGTACGTGCGCTCGGAACAGAGTTAGGCGTACCTGATCATATCGTTTGGCGCCAGCCATTCCCAGGACCAGGTCTAGGAATTCGGGTACTTGGAGAGGTTACAGAAGAGAAGCTCGAAATTGTTCGCGAATCGGATGCGATTCTTCGTGAAGAAGTAAAAAATGCGGGTCTTGAACGTGAAATCTGGCAATACTTTACCGCGCTTCCTGACATTCGCTCCGTTGGCGTCATGGGGGATGAGCGGACATATGATTACACCATCGCAATCCGCGCGGTGACCTCAATTGACGGTATGACATCGGATTGGGCACGCATTCCTTGGGATGTACTTGAGAAAATCTCTACACGAATCGTGAATGAAGTCGATCATATCAACCGCGTCGTGTATGACGTAACGAGTAAGCCGCCTGCAACAATCGAATGGGAATAAGCGAACGATGCTATTGAAGTTTGTTGTTAATGTTCGGGAATAGGCTTGACGAACCGTGTCGATTGATTGTATGATAGAAAAAAATCAAACAA
>NZ_JRNX01000799.1 GCF_000786645.1 Halobacillus sp. BBL2006 | reverse complement strand
ATTCCTTGAAAGTGCTTTCTACCGAGACCCGTCATCTCGGGACTACCCTTGCAAAGGACATATTTCAACAAATGTATGAGACAATGGAAAGTCGGGTTCATTTTACTTTTGAAGCAGATGTACATACGATTTGTAAAAATGAAACCTTTCTAATTAAAACAGATCGCGGAGAATTTACGAGCCGACGTCTAGTACTGGCAACAGGAAAGAGTGGCAGCGAATGGCTGAAGAAACAGACGGAATCTTTGGGTGTAGTCCCTGGTGAGACCCGTCTTGACTTAGGTATTCGAGTTGAAATGCGAGGCAATCAGTTAAATTCGATATTGGGGGAAACGTTTGAAACGAAGTTAAAGTATGAAGCAGATACTTTCACATCCACAACGTATTGTATGAACCCTCAGGGAAGAATCATTCGTAAAAGACAGCATGGTTTAGTGATGCCTGACGGACAAAATCAGAAAGAAGAAGAAACCCCCAGCGGTAACTTAAATTTCACTTTGTTTGTGCCCCGTTATTTTCCTACCTATGAGAAAGCAATGTCGAAAGCAAGGCATGTGATTGGTAATATCAATCAAGGTGGGGAAAGAATAGTCGTTCAAAGGTTAAGAGACTTAAAAACCAACTCTCCGACAAACTGTAGCTCACGACTAGCCATCCGACCTTCTTTAAAAGCAAGTGTCGGAAATCTTCATGATGAAGTGCCCCCCCTTTATGTTGATGCGCTTTTGGAGTTCTTTTCAAAATTAGAAGGATTAATTGGAGAGCAACTGGACCAGGATACCTTGCTTTACGGCATAGACGCTAAGTTTTTTGAACCAAAGCATTATACCGATTCACAATTCATGACCCAGATCACTGGCTTATATCTTATCGGCGATTGTTCAGGAGAAACTCATTCACTTTCTCAGGCGGCGGCAAGCGGTATTTATCTAGGTCAACAGTTAGGACACTAGTTTTTATCAATACAACCTTGTTCTATGTTTAAGGAGGATATGATGGATTTCATGGAAATTGCGCTAGGTGTAGGCCTCGTCTATTTCATTTTACTTACTATTGCGGTCGCATCAGCGAAAAGTAGAAAATAGCAAATGACC
>NZ_JRNX01000798.1 GCF_000786645.1 Halobacillus sp. BBL2006 | reverse complement strand
TGGACGAGCTGCTTCCCAGCCAATCCTGACTCTTTCACGGCAATGAACCCCGGTTATCTCGGAATCAAGTCTTCCGCAATCCTGCACTTATACTGAATAACCTTCAGTGTATTTTTGCATTTGTGAAATAACCTAACTAAATAATCACACTAGCTTTTTAACATACTCTATTCAAAAAATGTAGAATATAACGATTGGACCGCTGCTGAGAGATTTTGTGATTTCACCCCAAACATCATGGAAACCTCTGACGATCCTTGGTTAATCATTTCTATATTTACTTTAGCTTTTCTAAATGCGCTGGCTGCACTGCTCGCAATACCTACTGACTGATTCATACCTTCCCCTACGATCATAATCATGGCCATTTCTCTTTCAATTAATACCATGTCCACTTCCAACTCATCTTTAATTCGTTGAACCACGATCTCTTCCTTCACTTTAGGCAGTTGGTTTTCTCTTAGGACCACAGACATGTCATCAATTCCAGATGGAGCATGTTCAAAAGAAACGCCTTCATCCTCGAGGATTTGAAGTAATCGCCGACCGAACCCGATCTCACGGTTCATTAAATATTTACTTACATATAAGTTTAGAAACCCGGTATCACTCGCAATACCAACGACATCTCCATCCCTTTCTGGGAGCTCAGCAACGATCATAGTCCCGGGGGCAGAAGGATTATTTGTATTTTTGATACATACAGGAATTTTTTCTTTGAATGCAGGAATTAAAGCTTCATCATGAAATACTGAAAATCCTGCATAAGAAAGTTCGCGCATTTCTCTGTAAGTTAAAGAAGTTAGCTGTTTAGGATTTTCAACAATCATTGGATTTACACAATAGACCGAATCTACATCTGTGAAATTTTCATATAGTTCAGCTTTCAGTCCTGCGGCAACGATCGAACCGGTAATATCAGATCCACCTCTGGAAAATGTTACGAGCTCATCTTCAGGTGTAAATCCGAAAAAGCCAGGAATGACGAGAATTTCTTCTCGGTTTCTCAATTGATAAAGTTTTTCGAAACTTTCATCTAAAACTATAGCCCCGCCTGGCTGATCTCTGACAAGGATTCCAGCTTCTTTAGGATTCACATACGAAGCAGGCACTCCTTTATATTGAATGTAAGCACTAACTATTAATGCAGATCCATCTTCACCGCAAGACTTCAGAGCATCCATTCCTTGCTTGTCTCCCTTTTGAATAAGCGCAATGGAAGCATCAATTTTTGCTTTTATTTGATTCCATACATCATTAGAAAGTCCAAGTTCAGCAATCATCGACTGAAACCTGTCAGAAATTATCCCATAGGATTCTTCATAATCTTTTTTCTGCGCTACCGATTCACCTAAACTGATCAGTAAGTCTGTGACTTTTGTATCTCCACTGTACCGTTTCCCAGGTGCTGAAACGACAATTACTTTTCTACTTGGATCAGATTCAATGATATCCGTAATTTTATTGATTTGGCCAGCATCTGCGACTGAGCTGCCTCCGAATTTAACAACCTTCATATGTAACCCACCCATCAATTGACTAAAGAGATTAATAATTAAGAATTGTATCACAAATGCATGTTGTATATGAACCAATAAGATGAAAAAAATTTCATATGGAAAAATTAAACCATTATTTTATAATTTCCCTTCTAAATCATGTATAATGATTACAGCTTTAAATCGAATAAATAATAATGAAAGGGAGGTCTAAAATTGATGATCTATAGAAGAGATGGCATGGGTGGATCCAGATATTACCCTGCACAAAGCGAGATCATGATTTATTGCACATTTGTTCATTCTGGACACCGATACATTATCCTGAGATATTTGGACCTTCCTTTTTGCTTCCGAGTCATAAAAAGAAAAGGACTTGATTATTTAGATAATCAAGTCCTTGATTGCTTGCTTCCTTACTTGGATCGTATAGATGAGGGTCAATATGATGATGATTATTTAGCAAAATCCGTACAGCCTCATATGGATTAAAAACTTCAGTCTAAGGACTAAGGAAAAGTTTCTACAGCTTTATCAAAGCGATTTAGTCTCAATTTTTTCAACACCATCAGAATGGTATCATTCATTTTTTTAACATTCGATGTAGCTTTGATATACCCTTGATAAGCTTTTTCCCAGTTTTCCATCGAGTAGGAAGATGCGGTGTTTAAGTATTCCTTCGTTTCATCAACCCAACTTTGTAGCGAATCGTAATTTTTTGTAAATGGCTCGATGTATTCAAAATCCCCATCTACCTTCTCTATTTCTTCCTGCAGTAAATCCCAGCCCTTCCCGGTTTTGCTGTCCGAGTCGTAAGTACGGCAATATCTCTTCATAAACTCTCGATCGCCAGAAGTTATCTCCTCAATGGAATCTACGTGTAGTCCTTGAATCGTCTCGAAATCCCCCATGCCTCTTGCTACTGATGCCATAAACAAACTTAATACTTGTGTCCCTATCGGTTCAAATATTTGATGATTGTCATAGTTTTTATAAAGGAGGACTTTCGATCCTTCATCGATTACATAACCATTCTCATACGCGATTGCATCTTTATCCGATCAACTTCGAAACTATCCCTAGCATAATTCCCAAGTATTGACCTTTAGTGGGAACTGTATGCTTGTGTTCACCTTTTGTTACTCTGCTGACGAATTTTTTCGAGTTTTTTGAAAAAGTATAGCCATTCTTGTAGGTAATATATTCTTGATGATATAAATCTTTCCCTGTAGTTTTATCATTCCTTTCCAACCGGCCTTCTGCAGGTAATTCATAATTATCAATGATCTGATCAATTTTTTCATAACGCTTAGGGAGTTTGGATAATCCAAAATCTTTGTTATAACCACCATTCACTAATCCGCTTATCGATTTGGATGAAAGATCAGTCTTTGATTTAGTATGAAGTTCAACAGACTCATCATCAGTCTTGCATCCCACTAGAGAGAGGAATGAGAACACAAGGAAGTACTTTTAAAAAAGTTTAATAAATAATGATATGCACTCCTTTATTTACGTTACTCCATCGTAACACGGAAAACAACTTGTTGAAATTTCCCCAAAAAT
>NZ_JRNX01000797.1 GCF_000786645.1 Halobacillus sp. BBL2006 | reverse complement strand
TTCACTCTTTTTTTGGCACACAAAAATTCCGAACTGATTTCAACAAATCGTTCGGAATTTTTGCGTTTCATTCAGTTTTGTCCTAGCCTCTGTTCTAGTCAATATTCATTCAACTGTTGATGAGCCCAGGCCGCAAGAATGGCAGAACCATTCGGCAATGCATTTTCATCCAAATCAAAACGTGGGTGGTGAAGCGGATAGACCGCATCCTTCTCTTCATTACGTACCCCTAAGCGGAAGAAAATCGCCGGGATTTCATTCGCGTAAAAGGAGAAGTCTTCTCCACCCATCGAAGGGTTCACAATGGAGAATCGATCTGGACCCAATATGGTTTCTACTGTCTTTTCCAGACCCGGAAGCAAGGAAGCATCATTGATCAACGGCGGGTAAAAGTACTTATAGTTAAACGTATAAGTGACACCAAAAGCCTCCGAAACGCCTTTGATGACCCGCTCCATTTTCTCTTCCATCTGGTACCGTACGTCAGGATCCAATGTCCGGACCGTGCCTCCGATCCGAACCCTTGGGGCAATCGCGTTATCCGCTGTGCCTCCGTGAATCTGTCCGATCGTCAACACGGTAGGGGCTAACGGATCCGTCTGACGGCTGACAACTTGCTGTAAAGAGCTGATGACTTCAGCACTGACTGTTATCGAATCAGCCGCTTTATGCGGATGAGCCGCATGGCCACCGGAGCCAAGGATTTCAAGATCAAAAAAGTCGGCCGCTGCACAGGCTTCTTTTTCGGTACAGGTGACATATCCTGTTTCTACATCTGGGTTTACGTGCAGTCCGGCGATTGCCTTCATTTCAGGATTCTTGAGTACCCCTTCTTCAATCATCGCTTGTGCTCCGAATAATCCCTCTTCGGCAGGTTGGAAAATGAGTTTCACACTGCCTTTTTCAGGAGGATTGTCTTTCAATAGTTTTGCAGCTCCGAGGAGCATCGTCGTATGTCCATCATGTCCGCAAAGGTGAGCTTTTCCTTCGACGGAAGAGGCATAGGTCGTTTCTTTTTCATCCTGGATCGGAAGAGCATCCATATCTGCCCTTAAACCTACCGTCTCGCCCTCCTGCTTTCCTTCTGCAATGGCTACGACCCCTGTTTTTGCGATTACCTGGGGCTGGTAACCGAACTCTATTAATTTATTTTGAACAAATTTCGATGTTTCATATTCTTCAAAACCGGTCTCCGGATTCACGTGCAGTCCCCGGCGCCACTCGGTCAGTTGTTCTTGCAATTCTTTCGCCTGTTGTAAAAGATGACTCATTTGGTTTCACTCCTTGATGACGAAAAATGACAAATTACAGTGTGTCATACTCCAACAAACCCATGCAATTATTTTTCATATTTTTCTCAACCTTCCCTTTTTTTCATTTTTTTCCCTTTTTAATTAAAGATCCACCTCTTATAATTCAAAATTGTCATGTTTTCACACAATTTCAAATATTTTTATCGTTTAGACAGAAAGGGAGGATGACATCATGGAACATTTCGGCATACTTTCGTTACTGCCTTCTGTACTCGCACTAATGTTAGCCATTTGGTCAAAAAGGGTGGTGCCTTCACTACTCTTAGGAATATTGGTAGGTACATTAATGATCGACATGCAGAACAATGGAGTTATACATGCATTTCTTTTTTCCATCGTGAATTTATTCGGAGCCATCGCTGGCCATCCTGCTGATGCCGATGCCGGCCTAAGAGGAATGGGGCTCGTCAAAGGGCCTGGACGGGCAGAGCTCGTTATGATCGTGCTCTTGCTTGGTGCTTTTATTGGCGTGTTGAATAAATCCGGAGGAGCTTATGCGTTCGGACAATGGCTTGCCGACAAAGTCCGCGGTAAAAAAGGCGCTCAATTATCAACGGCTGCCATGGGAAGTTCTCTGTTTACAAGTGCTTACTTCAGTTCGCTCGCGACAGGAACGGTTTTCCGCCCCATCTACGACCGTATGAATAT
>NZ_JRNX01000082.1 GCF_000786645.1 Halobacillus sp. BBL2006 | reverse complement strand
AGCCGGAAGCCCACGTGCAGCTAGACAAGTTGTCCGCATCCTTCATTCTATGAGTCAGAAATATTCTCTTCCCTGGCATCGCGTGCTGAATGCCCAGGGTCAGATTGTAATAAAAGATGAAACGACAGCAGATATCCAGCGGATGTCATTAGAAAGTGAAGGCGTTCCTGTTATTCGTGGAAAAGTACGCTTAAAAGAGCATCAATTCGATCCTGCTGAACAAAATGAATGATCTTATGTTTAAGATTATTTACGATAAAATAAGAATGCTATGACGCTCGGAGGATTTATTATGTTTGAAGTAAAGCCTTATCCAGAATTTTCATGGTCTCTCTCAAGACACAAGACGATGTTGACTTGTCTTAGGAAGTACGCTTATGACTATTACCTTTCTCATAATGGGTGGCTGAGCCATGCAGATTCTTTAGCCAAGCAAACCTATCGCTTAAAGAAAATCACTAATCTAGAAATGCATTTCGGAAGTGTGGTCCATGACCTTATTTATCAAATCATTCAGAATGTCCTGTCCGATCACGATATTCCCTCCGAGGAAGCTGTAGTTGACGAAATCAGGCATCACCTTAACCGGGGTTTTATAGAATCTACACGTAAAGAACACCTTTGGCAACACAGGCCGAAGCACTATACAATGCTTCACGAAATTTATTACAGTCAAACCAGTACACTCCCCGAATCAAAGATTAAAAAGATCCAGGAAAGACTTTCGTCTGCGGTCAAAAATTTTTACGCCAGCCAGTCTTTCGCTGATGTTCTCAACAAGGAACATATGAAATTCATTGACTCAGAGAGCTTCAGGTTCATGAAAACAGACGGTGTGAAGATCTTTGTTGTCATGGATCTTGTATATAAAGATTTGCAGAAAGACAAGTGGGTAATCGTGGATTGGAAAACTGGAAAGTCTTCAGACGAAGACAGAAATCAATTGGCTTTATATGCCCTCTACTTAAAGCAAAAGTATGACATTCCTTCCATAGACGATATCGTCATTCGCAATGAATATTTATTAGAAGGAAACCATATTGAATATCAATTAAAGGAACAAGACCTTATAAACGTTCAACACCTCTTTCAATCAAGTATGGAGCAGATGAAAGCATACCTGGAAGACCAAAAACAGAACCGCCCCTTACCTATTGAGCACTTTCCAATGCAGGAGGACCCACGCATCTGTGCTCGTTGCAACTACCAGGAACTCTGTTTCCCATCACAGACCACATGAGGAGCCTTCATGTTTAAGAATTCTCTATAAAGGCTATTTATTACAGGGAGAAGCACAATATGGAAGGAGTTTTGATTTATGAAAGTACTTGTTGCAGGAGCTAATGGACATACAGGTCGATTACTCATCCAATATCTCAAAGAAGATGGCCACGAGCCGTATGGCTTAATTAGAAAAGAAGAGCAAAAAGCTAAAATAGAGGAACTAGGAGGCACTCCAGTTCTAGCTGATGTTACTCAGCAAGATGTAGGGTATGCAGTCAAAGGTATGGATGCTGTGATGTTTGCAGCAGGTTCCGGGGGCAGCACAGGTGCTGACCAAACCGAGGCTGTAGATCGGGACGGCGCAATTAACTTAATCAAGGCTACCGAGAACTTGGGAATCAAAAAGTTCATCATGTTAAGCAGTATAGCCGCAGGAGACCCTGAACGCGGTCCTGAACAACTGAAGCATTATTTAAAAATGAAAGGCGATGCAGATGAATACTTGAAATCTACAGAGTTAGATTACACCATCGTACGTCCAGGTGGACTGACTCATGATGAAAGCTCAAGTAAAATCACTGTTGGCGAGACGGTAGAGAAAGGCACGATCTCTCGAGCTGATGTGGCCAAGACAATGATCGCTGCCCTTCAAGAGCCAAATGCCTACCACAAAACTTTCGAGATGATCTCTGGTGATACTCAAATTGAGGAAGCCTTGAAATCTCTATAAAACAAACAACAGGCCACCTTTAAAAGGTGGCTTTTGTTGTAGATTGAACATACATCTTACCAATCCTTTAGTGATTTTAAGTGAAAAATGATTGTATCCTTTAATATTTTGATATAATGTGGATACTTAGGCGTTAAAAGCACTAAAGTATTTAATAAACTTATTCATACATAAGGAACAAAAATATCCTGTATATTATAGCTGGATATCTTTAATAGGTATAAAGAACTATGCATTCACCGTTTGAAGGGGGTGTAAATGGATGAAAGGATCGTTGATTAAACAAAATCGAAAGCTTAGAAATATGACTTTAGAAGAATTAGCTAAGGGTATTTGTTCCATTTCATACTTAAGTAAAATTGAAAACAATGCAATCAATGCAAGCGATGAAATATACCGACTACTAGGGGAACGTTTAGGAATAAAATTAACGGACATCGATCACGATTTTGATGAATCTATTCACCAGGATTTAATGGATTGGCATGAAACGATTCATTTGCGCGACTTCCCCCTGGCAGATGAGTTAAAGAAAAAATGTCAAAAGGCTCTAGAGAAAAATAAAAATATTGAACTTGAAAATTTATATAAAGTAATTCTAACCAGACATATCATGAGCAGTGGACGCACGTCGATGCCAGAGTCAAATCTAAATGAGTTGAATTCTATTGTCACTGGAGGCTCTAAAGAATTTCAATTTTTTTATAACAAAACAGTTGGTTTACATTATCTAGTCTCATCAAAGCTGGTCAATGCCCTCCATTGTTTCTTAAAAGCCGAACAATTAATGGAAAAGCTGCCATATAAAGATCCAGAGGTGTATTTCCATTTGGCATTAACCTATGCCCAGACGCGTTCTTTTGTAGAATCTAACTTCTACGCTCAAAAGGCTCTCGAGGTTTACAAAAGCTCCCTCCATTATTCGAAAATGATTGATAATCATTTGATTATAGCCATCAATTATAACTCATTGGAAGCTTATACAATTGCTGAGGACTGTTTATTGGATATATTGAAAATGGCAAAATACCATCTGCCTGTCACGGAAAAGAGACGAGTCTATCATAACTTGGGCAAAAATTATATCCATCAAGAGAGATACGAAGAAGCAGCTATATATCTGCAAAAAGCCTATGAAATTGATACAGAAGAGACCGCATTTTCTTCAAGCACTATTTATCTATTGGCGTTAACTCATTATTACAATAATGATATGGAGGAATGTTGGTCTTACATTGAAAAAGGGGAGAAAGAAGCTCTTAGACATAACTTTTTGAAATACAAACACAAGTTTTACATCTTAAAAACAATGATTGATAAAAATACTCATGATGAAGAGTTTATAATAAAATTAGAAAAAGAGATTATTCCAGACTTTTTAAAACTGAATGAATATAAAGATTACAAATACTTCGTAGAGATGCTTGGAAACATATATTATGAGAAGCGTATGTACAAAAAAGCAGCCACACAATTTAAAGAGGCTAACAACTATAAGATAACCCAAAAGAAAGATTTATTATAAGAAAAACGGGAGCATCCTCCGTGCTCCCGCTTAATTAATACCCTACAATATTCTTCTTCCAATTTCTGAACTCCAACTCATCGAATTTGGCGCCCATCTTGTCATCGTCAATATAGAAAAGGGCTTCATCCAATGAACAATCAACCCCTGCTTCACAATGGATCCTTGCAAGCTTCCTGGAAAGATGGAGCATATCAAGATCCTGCTCAATCTTCGTCCTCTGCCCCTTGGTCAAGTCGTCTAGATTTTCAAGGATTCCCTCAATCGATTCATACTCGAGGAGAAGTTTCAGAGCAGTCTTCTCCCCTATCCCTTTGACCCCTGGATAATTATCACTACTATCTCCCATCAACGCTTTAAGATCAACCATTTGAGAAGGAGAAATCCCTTTTTCCTCAACAAATGAATCTTCATGATACTCCGCGTAATTCCCATAACCTTTCTTTAATAAGACGACCCGTACATTAGGCTTCAACAATTGAAGCAGGTCCTGGTCTCCGGTTAAAAGAAACACTTGAGAGTGCTCACTATATAATCGGCTCAATGTACCCATACAATCATCCGCTTCGTAGCCTACTTCACCTACGTTCGGGATGTTTAATGATTCGACTACTTCTTTTGCCAGATCAAACTGGGGAATAAGTTCTTCGGGTGGTGCCCCTCGATTGGCTTTGTACTCGGGAAATAAATCATTACGGAACGTCTTGCTCCCCATATCCCAACAGCAAACTACATGAGTTGGCTGGTATGTCTCAATTGCTGTAAAGAGATGCTTCATCATTCCATACACTGCATTCGTCGGAATGCCTTTACTATTAATCATAAAATAATTGCTCATTGCTGTAGCGTAAAAGGCACGAAACAATAGCGCCATTCCATCAACAAGCATAACTCGATTGGTTGTCGTCATCTTACGCTCTCCTTTTTTCTAAACCAGATAGTTCTATTATAACAAATGGTGTAAAGCCATCAGAAAAAAAGAGTAGATTCGTAGTTATTTTCTAATAATTGACAACATTCTGTTAAAATGATAGTTTCAAAGTAAGTGACTTACATTTACATATCCAAATTTGTAAGCGCTTGCACCTAATTTGAATAGGAGGAATGAAAGCAATGGTGTATGCATTTCCAAACACAGAAGGATCCATCGTTGAGTACAAAGAGCGCTATGACAATTTTATTGGTGGAAAATGGACCCCCCCTGTAAAGGGCGAGTACTTTGAAAATGTAACTCCTGTGACCGGACAACCGTTCTGTCAGGTAGCCAGGTCCACGGAAGAAGATATAGAGCTCGCTATCGATGCTGCTCATAAAGCGAAAGATGCCTGGGGGAAAACTTCAGTAGCTGAACGCTCACTGGTTTTGAACCGCATTGCAGACCGCATGGAGGAAAATTTGGAAAAACTAGCGGTTGCAGAAACTTGGGAGAATGGTAAAGCTGTTCGTGAAACATTGAATGCGGATATTCCTCTTGCCGTCGATCACTTCCGTTATTTTGCCTCTGTTATCCGTGCCCAGGAAGGTTCGATTGGTGAAATCGATAATGATACGATTGCTTACCATTTCCATGAGCCACTGGGTGTCGTAGGGCAAATTATACCTTGGAACTTCCCAATCTTAATGGCCACTTGGAAAATTGCTCCTGCACTAGCTGCCGGAAACGCTATTGTTCTTAAACCAGCTGAACAAACGCCAGCTTCCCTGCTTTACTTGCTTGAGATGATTGAAGACTTATTACCTGCTGGTGTCCTTAATGTCGTTAACGGCTTCGGTCTTGAGGCAGGAAAACCTCTCGCCCAAAACCCAAGGATCAACAAAGTTGCCTTTACAGGTGAAACGACTACAGGTCGTATGATCATGCAGTACGCTTCCCAAAATATCATACCAGTCACGCTTGAACTTGGTGGCAAATCTCCAAACATTTTCTTTGAAGACGTAATGAGAGAAGATGATGACTTCTTAGATAAAACGATAGAAGGCATGGTCATGTTCGCGTTAAACCAAGGCGAAGTTTGTACCTGCCCTTCCCGCGCACTGATTCAGGAGTCCATTTACGATCAATTCATGGATCGTGCCATTGAACGAGTAAAATCTATCAAAGTTGGAAATCCTCTTGACCCTGAAGTCATGATGGGAGCTCAAGCATCTTCCGAACAATTAGAAAAAATACTTTCTTACCTGCAGATCGGTAAAGAAGAAGGCGCCGAATGCCTTGTTGGCGGAGAACAGAATCAGATGGATGGGGACTTCAAGGATGGGTATTACGTTCAGCCGACCATCTTCAAAGGAAATAACCAAATGCGCGTATTCCAAGAAGAAATTTTCGGTCCAGTCCTCTCTGTAACAACGTTTAAAGATCAAGAAGAAGCCATGAGCATTGCGAACGACACGCTTTACGGTCTAGGTGCCGGTGTTTGGACGCGAGACATGAATACAGCTTATCGTTTCGGAAGAGGAATTGAAGCAGGTCGCGTGTGGACCAACTGTTACCATGCTTATCCTGCTCATGCTGCTTTTGGCGGATACAAAATGTCGGGAATCGGACGCGAAAATCATAAGATGATGCTGGACCATTACCAGCAGACGAAAAACATGCTCGTCAGCTACAGCCCACAAAAACTTGGATTCTATTAAAATCTAAGCCTCTCTTCAAAGAAGTACAACCTTATGTGAGGAGATGAAAAAATGGTCGAATGTGTAACCGCTACGGATGCCGCGCTCGATTTAATTCAAAAATTAAAGGATAAACACGGTCCTCTCATGTTTCACCAATCAGGGGGCTGTTGTGATGGCAGTTCCCCGATGTGTTATCAAGAAGGAGACCTGCTGATAGGGAGCCAAGACGTTTTACTAGGTGAAATTGGCGAAACCCCTTTCTATATCAACAAAAAACAATACGACTATTGGAAGCATACACAGCTGATCATTGATGTCGTCGATGGCCGCGGTGGGATGTTCTCCTTAGAAGGGGTTGAGGGAAAGAGGTTCCTATCCAGATCGAGAGCTTTTTCAGATGAAGAATATCAAGAGTTGAAAGCTGCCAACCAGCTCTAGCAGAAAGAGGCGTCCTTGTTCAAGGTCGCCTCTTCTCTTCTTCCTGCTTTTTGATAAACTGCCCTACTATTTTTGTGTATAACTCAGGCTGATCTTGATGAACAAGATGGCCCGCGAAGGGTAAAAGTCCAACATGGACATGGTCACTTTCACCATAAACAGAAGCTCCTTTTACTTCGTGGGGGTTGTTCTCACCAGCTAAAAACAGGATAGGTACACAGACATCGGACAAACTCATCGTATGTTCAAAAGGATACCATTCTTCATTACGTGCTAAGTAGATGAACTCTCTCCAATTCGTATTATGTAATTGATTAAAATAGTGAACCTGCTCTTCATTCCTGAGCAATTGACGCTGCATTTCAACTTCCTGGCGATGCATCTGTTTCCAGTTTGAAGGTTTTTCAGGGGTCACCCCGGATAAAGACAGACTCTTCACCTTACCTGGATACTGACGGGCAAAAAAAATGCCAACGAGACCGCCAAGCGAACAACCTACAATATGAGCTGAGTCAACTTGATAATAGTCTAAAGTTTCCTTAAGGTCATGCGCCGAATCTTCAAAGAGATTGCTGAAGTCATCACTGAATGAATTACCGTGTCCTCTTAAATCAGGCAAAAAAACCTGATATTCTTGGCTAAAGTGCTGAGATTGATAAGTAAAATCTGTCTCTCCTGTTTGAAGTCCTGTGTGTAAAAAAACAACAGGATCTCCTTCTCCAATGATTGTTGTATGCAGCAACATCTTAAATTCCTCCATTCCACCGCTTGTATACCTTCACTTGGTCAGTCACCTGACAATTATGTTTTTCAAACACTTTCTGCATCGGGACATTTTTAACACTTGTAGCTCCTACGCTGTATGCAGCTCCAAAGCACTCTTTTAATAGGTGCAATCCTTGAAGATATAAATCTGCACTCTTCCCTTTTCCACGTGCCTCAGGGACAAGCCCAAAGTAAAAGATACGCCCCTCTTCTTTCGTACCGGGTTCAATATGAGGCATCACAACACCGATTACACGGCCCTCTTCATAAGCAATGTTACATGTATCTTTATAGGTAGATCCTAATTCTTTTTCAACACTCTTCATCTGTTCATCCATATTCAAGTATGACGCTGCATTCAGGCTGCCTTCCATTACCTTTTCCCATACTTGCTTGAACTGCTCAGTAGAAACCTCATGCAGAGACCGCAGCTGAAAGCGATTTTTCGGTTCATTTAAATGACTTAAATCACACCGGACAAAGACATTTTCGTCGTGCAGTTTAAATTGAAGACGTTCGAGGTGCTTTGCAACTTCTAAAGGAAAAGAATCATTCAATAAGATT
This sequence comes from Halobacillus sp. BBL2006, assembly GCF_000786645.1. Classification (GTDB taxonomy): domain Bacteria; phylum Bacillota; class Bacilli; order Bacillales; family Halobacillaceae; genus Halobacillus. The sequence continues at coordinate 1,376 of NZ_JRNX01000082.1, read as the reverse complement.
GTCAGGTGCTCCGCTTCTTGAATACGCTCATCTTCTACCAGACAATCTGCTAGATTCATCATTTCATCAGCATTAAGTCGATGTGCCTCTTCAATCGTTACGAAATTTTCACCTTCTACAAATTTAACTTTTTCATACAATCTTTCTTTTCCACCCATGTGTATCCCTGCCTCCCGCCACCTTTTATATTCATCGTAACGCATTCAAACCCTGTTTGGTAATCAAATCAATTCCATCTATCCCCTAATCCAAGATACAATAGAAATAGATTGCTGAAAGGAGTGTTAAAAATGAATCATGAAATTCATCTTGTTAAACGACCAGAAGCTGAACCTACCCATGAACATTTAAATATGGTGGAGAGTGAAAAGCCAGCACCTGTTGAAGGGGAAATCCTGGTCAAGATGCTTTACATTTCCGTCGACCCTTACATGAGAGGTCGTATGAATGACACAAAATCGTACATTCCTCCTTTTGAACTGAACGCACCAATTGAAGGTGGAGCAATCGCTGAAGTCGTGACTTCCAATGCTTCCGGACTTACAGAAGGCGATATTATCACGGGTATGCTGCCCTGGAAAGAATACGCGGTAGCAAAAGCCGATTCAGTACGAAAAATCGATCCTTCTTTAGGACCGATCACAACTTCTTTGGGGATTTTAGGAATGCCTGGATTAACAGCCTATTTTGGCTTAATGGATATCGGACAGCCGAATGAAGGAGAAACGATTGTCGTTTCTGGAGCTGCCGGTGCTGTGGGAAGCACAGTCGTACAAATCGGCAAAATTGTCGGTTGTCGAGTTGTCGGGATAGCTGGATCTGATGAGAAGACAAGCTATTTGAAGGAACAACTCGGTGTAGATGAAGCCATCAATTACAAAAAAGAAAATGTGTATGAGGCTCTTCAAAATGCATGTCCAAACGGCATTGATGTTTACTTTGATAATGTGGGCGGAGATATTTCAGATGCTGTCTATCCACAGCTGAACAAATTTGCTCGCATCAGTCAGTGCGGCGCAATTGCCTCCTACAACGTACCAAATGATCAAGGTCCAAGAATGCAAATGCATTTAATCAAATCAAGCGCATTGATAAAAGGTTTTACAGTCGGTGACTATCAAGACCGATTTAAAGAAGGTTTTGATCATCTTTCTAAATGGCTGAAAGAAGACAAGCTTACTTATGAAGAAACCGTTGTAGAAGGATTTGAAAACATTCCGGATGCTTTCTTCGGATTGTTTGAAGGATCCAATCTAGGGAAGCAGCTCGTCAAAGTCGCAGAACCTTCTCATACGTCATAAAAGGGAAAGGCTGGGACAAAACTGAATGAAACGCAAAAATTCCGAACGATTCGTTGAAATCAGTTCGGGATTTTT
>NZ_JRNX01000796.1 GCF_000786645.1 Halobacillus sp. BBL2006 | reverse complement strand
TTTTTTAGTTTGTTTTTAAATTCGTTCCACATATTTTCACTCTCTTTTCTTATGTAAATCATTCTTGTGGTATCTTTCATTTTAACAGTTTTCTAACGATTATTGGTTTACAATCCCTTTAAATATGACTTTTGAATCAAAAAAAAGCAAAGTAGCCAAGCTACTCTGCTTTCGATCATCAAATTATAATTCAAACGTCTCGCCTGTTTGATACCCATCATCGAGAACTAAGATTCCTTTCTCCTTTGGAGCATCAGGTAAGCCAAGCTCTTTGGCGGAGCAGATCATACCACTTGATGCGACACCTCTTAATTTTGCATCTTTAATCTTCATTCCACTAGGCATTGTAGCCCCTACTTTTGCAACAACTACATGCTGCCCTTCATCTACATTCGGAGCTCCACAGACAATTTGAAGTGTTTCTTCTCCGACATCAACCTGGCATACGCTTAATTTATCTGCGTTCTCATGAGGACTTTTTTCTTTTACGTATCCCACAACAAATTTAGGGCTCAAGTCGAAATCCA
>NZ_JRNX01000795.1 GCF_000786645.1 Halobacillus sp. BBL2006 | reverse complement strand
AAAAAAATAAATAAAGCCCCGCCCCTAAAAGCTAGGGACGAAGCTTTAGCTCCGCGGTACCACCCTTGTTGGTAAACGAGTTTACCCACTTGATTGGTGTATCAATTAAAAACGAATACTGTAATTCAAAGACTTGCTGCCAAGGTTTCCACCAACCACCCTGTCTCTCGAACTGCTCACAAGACTTTTACTGAGATATTCATGATACAAAACTTTATTCTTTTTCACTTAAACGCTTTTATGTGATGAAGTAATTATATCGTAAGAGAAGTAAGCGGGATTGTCAATCTTTTTTAAAAGGAAAGTAAATCCTTTTCTTATCGACTTTGAATTGTGTATAATAGTGGAAATTTAACGGGCAGGAGGGGATGAACTTGCAGTCGCAAGCCGTGAAACAAATGACTTCGTCCAACCGATTACATATGATACGACGTGGAATGTTAGCTGGACTTCCAATTATGCTTGGTTATTTGCCTATTGCCCTAACGTATGGGGTGTTAGCGAATCAATCAGGAATGAGCAATATAGAGTTAACTTTAATGAGTGTACTTGTCTTTGCGGGAGCTGCTCAGTTTCTAGCTGTTGGAATGGTGGCAGCTGGGACGGGGATGATAGAGATTATCATTGCCACATTTGTCTTGAATTTTCGTCACTTTGTTATGAGTCTTTCATTCGTTAACCAATTGAAAAACATCGCATTGCGGGCAAAGATCCCTCTCACTTTAGGACTCACCGATGAGACCTTTACCGTATCGGCTCTCTATCGGAAAGAAGCAAAAGAAGATCATGGAGCTTGGTTCTACGCAGCACTTATCCTTACAGCCTACACATCATGGGTAGGCGGTTCTTTTATCGGAGGCGTTCTCGGAGATGTCATGCCCTCGCGCTTAAGTGACAGTATGGGGGTGGCTTTATATGCAATGTTCGTCGGTCTCCTTGTTCCTTCTGTAAAAAAACATTATCGTATCGCACTCATTGCGATAGCCGCTATGCTGATCAACTTTTTCTGTCAATTTCTTGGAATGAATCAGGGATGGGCAATTGTGATCGGCACAGTTGTTGGAGGGTTCAGCGGCATTTGGATTTTAACTGATGAGGAGGAAGAAGAATGATTATATGGATGGTTATTGGAATGGCTGTTGTGACAGCCGTGCCACGTTTTCTTCCTGCCTTTATTGTAGACTTTATCAAATTTCCCCGCTGGGTTGATCGATGGCTGAATGCCATACCGTATGCGGCGCTTGGTGCATTAATTTTTCCAGGTATTATGTCTGTGAAACCGGATGCTCCTCAGATCGGAGTAATTGCAGGACTAGTAGCAGTTTTATTAGCATGGCTAAATATTCATATCATCTTTGTAGTGATTGGTGCGATCGCTTCCGTTTTTATAATGACAAGCTAAAAATGGCTCAATATAATCTTGTTATTGTAAGTTTATTCCATGAAAGTTCCCTATTCCGTAAGACTCAGTTTCGAGACTTTTTATGTTTCCGTTGCCTTGGATAGAAAAAGGTGGTCC
>NZ_JRNX01000794.1 GCF_000786645.1 Halobacillus sp. BBL2006 | reverse complement strand
TGCGAAGATAACTACCACGGGATTGAAGGTGCTGAGCAATTTACTGAAAGTGTCCAGACATTCTCAAAAGCACGGAGCGCAGGTTACTCCATCGGAAATCTGGGAGCTTATAAAAATGTGACGGTCGTTGGTGCCGGCTTGAGCGGAATCGAAGTCGCTTCTGAAGTTCGTGAAAGCCGATCCGACCTGAACATCCGCCTCCTTGACCGCGGGGAAAGCGTCCTGAAGGCTTTTGACTCGAAAATTCAAAAGTATGTAGAGAAATGGTTTAAGGAGAATGATGTCGAGGTCATCCACAGAGCGAATGTCGAGTACGTGGAAAAAGACGGCGTTTGCAACAACGGCATCTGCTATATGAACGACGTCACTGTCTGGACCGCTGGTGTCCGACCAAATTATCTCGTTCGAGAGCTCCCTTTTGAGAAGGATTGCCAAGATAAAGTGGTCATTAATGACTTTTATCAAGTTCCAAGTCATCAAAATGTTTACATCGTTGGAGACTGTGCCTCAGCGGATCATTCTCCTAGTGCTCAGCTTGCTGGCGCCCAAGGAGAGAAAATAGCGGATGTTTTGACTGCTGTGCTTAACGACCGCGTCCCGGAACGTCCAAGTGAAGTGAAGCTGAAAGGTACGCTGGGTTCTTTAGGTAAAAGTGATGGATTCGGTAACATGATGCAAAAACCGATGACCGGTATGCTGCCGCGACTTGCGAAGTCAGGCGTACTCTGGTTGAGCAAGCGTCACTAAAAGTAAAATGCAAAAGTGCCTTTGAACAATTGTTCAAGGCACTTTTTTTGACGAGATCAAGCATGCACTTTATTGAGCTGTTCTCCTAGATACTTCGCAAGCTCAAGCATTCCATAAACGCCTGCTTTCGCTTCTGCATCAGAATTGTAATTCGTATTCGTGTTTACGTCATACGCATAAAGGTTTCCTTCTTGATCTTGAATCGCCTCAATAGCTGCGACATCAATTTTATTTTCTTTTAAAAATG
>NZ_JRNX01000793.1 GCF_000786645.1 Halobacillus sp. BBL2006 | reverse complement strand
TCTACCAGGGCGTTTCCGCATTTGAACACTTTCCTGCGGGGGACCTGGCAAGCTTCCTCGGGCTCCGCCCTGCGGGATCTCGCTTAGCCCCTTCTCCCGCGGGAGTCTCGCCGTTTCCCCGCCATCCCAGCTATTTTTTGATGAACGGTCCCTTATACAGGAGTTAGAATGTTTAGTCAGAAATCCTGTTATTACAGGGCTCGTGCATGGAACGACGACCTAAAAAAGAATCGTTTCCGTTATACGAAACAAACGCAAGGAGGTCATGGAAATTGCGAGACTCCTGTGGGATAAACATGATCGGTGAGATCCCGGAAGACGAAGTCTGAGGAAGCTCACCACATGCCCACGGAAAGCGAGTGATTTCCAGGACCTCCTAATTCTGCCCCAAGAAAAGGATACAGTCTGACAACCCTCTCGGAATTAAGTCTTCCACAATCCTGCACTTATGCTGAATAAAAGATAACTCCTTCTTCCATCATTCTCAAGATTCCATACACTTCTAATTTCTTCATCGCATATAGTACTGGTAACTGAAGAAACAGGAGGAGGTACAAATGCCATCTTTCATCAACATATACAGCATAAAAATTAACAGTATTGCTAGCAATGGCTCATTTAACATTGGTGATGCATTCCACAACTCACCAACGGCAAACACCAAATCCCAAGGTCAGAACTCATCTTATGGAGACGTATCCCCGACCAGCTCAGGAATGGAAAATGTATTTATTGATCCAGATTTGAATGATATGGGAGAAATTGCAAACCCGACCAACACGAATTCGGCTCAATCCTAATTGTTAAGGGAAGGACAGTGATAAAATGCCTTTTTTAATAAACATTCTTAATATGAAAACGAACGGAGTAACACAGAACGGTAACATTGACATCGGAGCGACTGTTCATAACAGTCACACGGCAAATACCAAGTTGAACGGAGCGAATTTCTCATTAGGAGATTTGTCTCTGACTGGTTCATGTATGTCGACTGGAGTGTTCGACAGTGACGTGAGTGATCAGGACCAAATCGCTAACCCGTCTCTACCGTGGACCAATCAACTTTAAGGAATCCATGCCTGAAACCCTATAGCAAAATTCTTAGTAGGAGGAGAATTTTATGGACATGGACCGTTTGAAAGAATGGTTGAAAATTGCAAATCAATATCAAAGTGGAGACTTCTGGAATCATGTCTTTGACCAGGAGTCTAACCATCCATTTGCAGAGGATCAAGTAAAGGAAGAAGTAAAAAGCGACCTATTTGATGTAAAAGACTATCCGAAAACAGACATTTTTATGACGGAAACCCACGTTGTTGTTTTTATAGAACTTCCAGGAGTGGAAAAGGAGAATATCCACTTATCTAGTTCTGGAACCAAACTGTACGTCACGGTTCATGTTCTGCCTTCTATTACGGATGCCATTACCGTACAGGCAGAAAGGGTTTATGGAGAACACCAGCGTGCCATTGATTTACCCCATTCTGTGGAAGGGAAATACATTCACACCTCTTTTTCAAACGGGTTGATGGTATTGAGTTATGAGAAAAGCAGGGAAGAGCTGAAAGATATTATTATTGAGTAGAGATCCCACATACACTTATTTTAGGGGGAGGTGATGACACAAAATGAAAAAAAAG
>NZ_JRNX01000792.1 GCF_000786645.1 Halobacillus sp. BBL2006 | reverse complement strand
GCCCAGCAAAAACGAAAAGAAAAAGGGTATCCTGTTGTTCCGGTTCAGTTACACTCTGTTTTTTCTGGTAACCCTGGAACAGGAAAAACGACCGTTGCTGAGATTTATGCTGATGTCCTAAAGCAGTGTGGATTACTCAAAAGGGGACATACGGTCGTCGTTTCAAGAAGCGATCTTGTGGCAGGGTACGTAGGGCAAACAGCGATGAAGACGAAACGGAAAATTCGGGAAGCTTTAGGCGGCGTCTTGTTTATTGATGAAGCTTATGCCTTATACAACGGGGGCCGAGACGACTTTGGAAAAGAAGCCATTGAAACCATTGTGGATGAAATGACAAAGCATAATGAAAATCTTGTGGTTATCCTTGCTGGCTACCAGCATGAAATGGAGCAATTGGTGGAAAGTAATCCTGGCTTATCCTCAAGGTTTAAAAAATATTTTTACTTTCCTGATTACGATGAAAAAGATCTAATTGAAATGACTCATTTTCAAGCGAATTCCTACGGGTATCATTTTAACGAATGGGCCGAGTCGTTCCTCCGTGAAAAATACACGGACCATAAAGTGAGAGGGAACGGACGTTTCGTCAACAACTTAGTCAATGAGGCCATTCAATTTCAGGCGATTCGTATCATGGACGATGAAGCAGAGGATATGAACGAGCTAGAATTAGCTGACTTAGAAAAAGCATGGAATACCGTACGAAGGGAGTCTTAATCAATGAAAGTGGTTGAAACACCAATCCAGGTAAGATATCAGGAAACGGATATGATGGGCGTCGTCTATCACGCCAATTATTTGGTGTGGTTTGAGATTGGACGTACAGCCTTCATTGAATCATTAGGATTCAAGTACGCAGAGATTGAGAAGCAGGGTGTCGTTTCACCGGTTATCGACGCCCAGATCAGCTTCAAAAATCCTGTTCGATATGGAGAAGAAACGAAAGTAAAAACGTGGGTAGAGCACTATGATGGTCTACGGGTGACTTACGGATACGAAGTCGTTCATGAGAATAGTGAGACAGCGGTATCTGGTGAAACAAAGCATGTGATTGTAAAGAAAGATAACTTCAGACCTGTTTCTATAAGAAGGAGTTTTCCTGATTGGCATGAAGCTTATTTGAACGCAATGGAGCGGAAAGAATAATGGCCTTCGGAGTCAAGCGAGCCGAGCTCCATAAGTGGAAGGAGACGGTAAAAGCCGGCGAAATTGCTATATTAACTCATTTTTGGCTGGATGAACGCTTCCCAGGCTGTGACACAGTCACAAAAGTTGGTTGTAAAGATATTAAAAAGTTGAGTCGCTGGGGTTCCCAGTATGGTTTGAAGCCGGAGTGGATTCATCGTGACCCTCGATTTCCTCATTATGATTTGTTTGGCGAACGCCAATTTGACATTCTCGCAAAAGAAGGAAAATGGGATCAGATTGAACGATTTAATTTGAAACAAAAATAAGACGCCATTACCGGCGTCTTATTTTTGTTTCTAGTGGCAAACATATTTTCACTCTATTTATAATACAATACCATGTATTCAAATTAGCGAGGTGAGATGGGATGAATGAAGATTTACAAAAGCTATTTAATAATCTGATTGAAATTGAACACGTATCTACAACATTATATCTAGCTATGTCGGCTTACCTGGGAAGATTGAATTACACTGGCATGGCTCAATGGCTTCGACTTCAATCTGAGGAAGAAAGAGGACATATGCTTACTTTAATTGATTATGTAGTAGATAAGGATGGGACAGTTAAGTTAAGTGCGATCCCCGGCCAGCCGAGTGACTTCGGTACACCATTAAATACCTTTCAAAAAGTTCTAGAACATGAGAAGTTTGTCACAGACTCATATCGACAAGCTTATAATTACGCCAATCAAATTGATCCTCAGGCTGCACTGATTATCCAAGACTTCTTAAGAGAACAAATTGATGAAGAAGCTCAAAGCCAAACCATCGTCGATCGCTTAAAATTAGCAGGCAATGATTCTTCTGCTCTTTTACTGCTCGATCAAGAATTGGGTCAGAGACAAGGTACGGTCCATCCAGCAGCTGGCTGACCAAACTGGAATTTGAGTAAGGGTAGAGTCTCATGACTTGTATAAGTCCTCTGATTTTATTTCTTTTTCT
>NZ_JRNX01000791.1 GCF_000786645.1 Halobacillus sp. BBL2006 | reverse complement strand
AACGCCGCCTGGATAACCAGGCGGCGTCTCTTGCTCATTGTTTCGAAAACGGACTCCAAATGTTACTTCTAAATATAGGAAATGTCACATCTTTCTCCTCGCTTCACGTTCACAATGATCTCCGCTAATTAATTCTTTATAGCTAGCAATCTTCTTCGCGAGCATTTCATTCGTTGAAGATAAGGTTTCGATCTGTTCCTGGATGTTTTGTTTATGCTCCTCCAATGTAGTAAGCCTCTCTCTTTTCGTATGATTCCCTTCTTTAAATAATTCCGTGTATGCTTTGATATTTGCAATCGGCATTTGGGTTTCTCTTAATTTGATAACAAACCTCAACCAATCGATATGCACATCCTGATAGCTTCTCTTTCCAGATGATGTTCGATCAGGTTCAATAATTCCTTCTTTCTCATAATAACGCAATGTATGGGGGCTGACAGCTAATCTCTTGGCCGCTTCTGTGATACTGTACATGAGACCTCCTCCGATGTGTTCGTTTGGGTTGACTTAGAGTTCACTCCAACCATTACAATTGATAGCGTATCATATTCTGTTAGGAGGAATGAACATGAAATATACGGTGATCACGGGCGCAAGTTCAGGAATCGGCTATGAGGCTGCCTTAACTTTCGCAGCAAGAGGAAAGAATCTCGTCGTTGCGGCAAGAAGAGAAGAAAAGCTAAACGAGCTCAAACAGGAAATTGAGAAAATCAATTCCGAAGTAGAAGTTGTTACGATAAAGACCGATTTATCCGTGAACGAAAATGTCTATTCATTTTATGAAAAGCTGAAATCATATGAAATTGAAACGTTCATTAACAACGCAGGATTTGGTAACTTTGATTCCATCGCAGATCAGGACCTAGGAAAAATTGAACAGATGCTACGATTAAACACGGAAGCATTGACGATTCTTTCTTCTTTATTCGCTCGAGATTATGAGAATGTAGAAGGAGCTCAACTGATCAATGTTTCTTCAGGTGGAGGATACACCATCGTTGCCGATGCGGTCACGTATTGCGCAACGAAATTCTATGTAAGTGCGTTCACCGAAGGCCTCGCTCAAGAACTTGCTTCCAAAGGGGTCAAAATGAAAGCGAAGGTACTGGCACCTGCAGCAACTGAAACTGAATTTGCTGAGCGCTCACTTGATGTTGACGGTTTTAAATATGAAGACAATGTTCCTCAATACCATACAGCAAAAGAAATGGCTCAATTCATGCTTGATCTTTATGACAGTGATAAAGTTGTAGGAATCGTGAACGGCGAAACGTATGAATTTAACTTAGTTGATCCTATATATCCTTATGCTCAGCGGACATCCAAATAATTGTATTATAAAAAGACTGGGACATAAGTAAAGCAGAGGTGTTATAAAACGAATATTGGAAAACTTGTATAAAATCAACGCGGATTCTTAGCGTAGGCAAAACACGGAGACTCTTACGGGAACAGCACGAGCCGA
>NZ_JRNX01000790.1 GCF_000786645.1 Halobacillus sp. BBL2006 | reverse complement strand
GAAGCGATTCTTTCACTAAAAAATGTCGAAGAGTGTTACGAGTTTTTTGATGATTTGGCGACGATGAATGAGGTGCAGTCACTCGCACAGCGACTTGAAGTTGCGCGTATGCTGAGAGAAGGCTTCACTTATCATAAAATCGAGACGGAAACAGGGGCGTCAACGGCGACGATCTCCCGAGTGAAGCGCTGCTTGAACTACGGAAACGATGCATACACGCTTGCGCTGGACCGTGTGCAAGAAAAGCAAACAGAATAGATATAAGGGAAGGGCTGTCTCACGATTTGAGCAGTCTTTTTTTGTGGTAAGAGGTTACATCTAGCTTTACGCTTGCCGGGGCTCCGAAGGCACTTGCGCTTTTGTTCTGGACAGATCTTTAAGGTTCTCTTCTAATATTAAGTTGGCAAGCATACGCTAGTACAAACTTGTCTACATTGAAGGGGATTTTTCAAATGAAGTCCTTCATGAAAAAAGGAGCTTCGATTGTGGTCGGAAGCCTGCTTTTATCGCTGGGTATCAATTTTTTCCTCATTCCTGACCATGTGCTCGACGGCGGCATGATCGGCCTCGGCCTCATTGCTAATTACGTATGGGGGTTGAAAGTGGGGTTCACGATTATCTGCTTCAGCATTCCGATCTTTACACTTGCGTGGTTCCACTACCGCGCCTATTTTTATAACAGTATCCATGGGCTTCTTGTATCTTCGTTTTCGATTGACGTGTTAGGTGGTCTGCGCAATTATCATCTCACTATCGATCCGGCGGTCAGTTCGATTTTAGGCGGAGCGCTCGTTGGCGGCGGCATCGGGTTGATGCTTCGGAATCAGACGAGCACGGGCGGCACAGATCTCCTCGCCCAGATGATTGCGGATTGGCTGAAAATGAATGTCGGGTTCGTCATTTTCGCTTTCGACTTCTTAATCATAGGGATAAGCGGATACCTCTTTTCAACGCAGACGCTGATGCTGTCGACGATCACGATTTTGAGCGTGGCTCTTGTTACGATGTTATGTACGTCTTCGCGATTTCTTCATCATTCCACCCCTCATTAGAGACGGCTTCCGTTGTGAAGCGGTCTTTTTTTGCTTTGGAAAAGAGAATCTGGAACAGAGAATGAGCGTTAGAGGACAGAGCGCTTTCGTTAGGGAACAGAGCACCACACTTACGGAACAGACAGCTGATTCCTCCACCAAAGAAAGACATAAAAACTTCATCAATTTTTCTCTGCTATATCCATTCAACCCATGCAGCAAAGTTTGCTATAATGAGTGAATGGATATCTGTTTTTTTGGAGGACGGAAATGGACAACATGAGCGAATGGGATCATGTCTTCAAGCTTGATCCGAACAAAACGATTACCGATCAGGACTTACAATCTGTGTGTGAATCGGGGACCGATGCGATTATCGTCGGAGGAACGGATGGCATCACGTTTGAGAATGTGCACGATTTATTGGAACGCCTTCAGTCTTACGACGTTCCTTGTGTACTGGAAGTCTCGGATATGGAAGCAATTACCCCGGGTTTCGATGGCTACCTCATTCCGATCGTTCTGAACAGTCAGGATAAAAAGTGGATGCTGGATATTCAGCATCAAGCCGTGAAGGAATACGGAGACATGATTGACTGGAAGGATATGGTTACTGAAGGGTACTGTGTGCTGAATCCTGATGCGAAAGTATTTCAGCATACCGATTGCTGTCTTCCTAAAGAGGAAGACGTACTCGCGTATGCGCGAATGGCAGAGCATATGTTCCATTTGCCCGTTTTCTACTTAGAATATAGCGGAACCTACGGAGATCCGGAGCTAGTAAAAAGGATCGCCGAAGAACTGAACGAAACGACTCTCTTCTACGGCGGAGGCATCCATTCAGAGAAACAGGCGCTTGAAATGAGCGCGCTTGCGGATGTCATCGTCGTCGGAAATATTATTTACGACAATATAGAAGCTGCTTTAGCGACGGTGCAGGCAGCGAAACAACCAAAGGATGGTGGATTATGACACAAGCAATGAATCCTTTAGTCAAAGGTTTGAATGAACAACAACGAAACGCAGTGATCCATACCGAAGGACCGCTTTTAATTATGGCAGGTGCA
>NZ_JRNX01000789.1 GCF_000786645.1 Halobacillus sp. BBL2006 | reverse complement strand
CCCTTGGAAAAACTCTACGACACTGTCTGGGAAATCAAGAGAATCTCCACGATCGTAAACATCGTCTTCACTAAGCTCATTTTGTACCATGAACAGCGCCATATCTCCAACAACTTTTGATGAAGGAGTTACCTTTACGATGTCTCCGAACATATCGTTGACGCGACGGTACATTTTCTTGACTTCTCCCCACCTGTCATTTAGCCCTACAGCCTTCGCCTGCTGTTGAAGGTTACTATACTGTCCTCCAGGCATTTCGTGTTCATACACTTCTGTATGAGGAGCCATCATTCCACTTTCAAAATCGTGATAGTACTTTCTTGTATCTTCCCAATAATGGCCTAATTCTTCATAAGCTTTTATATTTACGTTAGGCTTGCGCTCATTGCCTTCCAATGCATAGTAGAGGCTGTTGGCACTCGGTTGTGACGTTAGTCCAGCCATCGAACCCGTAGCTACATCAACAACGTCAACACCTGCTTCTACTGCACGGGAATAAGTGAAAATTCCATTTCCGCTCGTATCATGCGTATGCAAGTGAATCGGAATATCAACGGCATCCTTTAATGTAGAAATCAGCTGATAGGCGGCTTCAGGCTTCATCAAACCAGCCATATCTTTTAT
>NZ_JRNX01000081.1 GCF_000786645.1 Halobacillus sp. BBL2006 | reverse complement strand
TTTTATTTTTTCTTCTTACACGTATGATTCGTTTTCCCATTTAAAAAACACCTCAATTTACTAACCTCTCAAAGTACCATTCTACCACATATGAAAACACCCATACGACACCCATCGATTGTCTGATGATTCGTAACATACTTGTTATATATAGTTCAAATGTCGCGTTTCATTGGAATGATTTATCTATTTTTACAAAAATAAAATATAAACTGAATTCTGAATTTTATATACTGAGAGATAGAGTAAGAATTTATCAAAATTTGTAAGGGAGGCATCACATTTTGAAAAAAGCAGTGATTTGGTGTTTTATTATGGTGCTTTTGGTCGGTTCAGCTATTACTCCTTTCCCTAAGGTAGCGAACGCTGAAACACCGGGAGACTTATTGATTTCAGAGTATGTCGAAGGATCGAGCTACAATAAGGCGATTGAGATCTTCAACGGAACCAGGGAAATCATTGATCTTTCTGATTACACAGTTGAGCTCTATTCAAATGGAGCCACAACAGCAAGTACCACTTATGATATGGAAGGAACTTTAGCGAACGGAGACGTTTTCGTTATCTCTGATTCACAAGCCGGGGAAGCGATCCAGAATGTAACAGACGTAAACAGTGGAGTAGTAAGCTTCAATGGAGATGACCCGCTTGTTTTGAAAAAAGGAGGCGAGGTTGTTGATTCCATTGGGCAAATTGGAAGTACTGATGAATTTGGGAAGGATGTCACATTGCTTCGTAAAGCGGACGTAGCGGCAGGCGATACAGACGCTACAGATGCTTTTGAAACGGCAGACCAATGGGATCAATACGCCAAAGATACGTTTGAGTATTTAGGTAACGCAGGCGTACCAGAAAGTGAAGCAGGAGAAGTTCAGTCAATCGCCGATGCACGTCAGGTGGACAGCGGCCAGACGGTAACGGTTGAAGGGATTGCTACGGCATCGTTTGAAGCTGGCGGACAAATTAACTTATACATACAAGACGATACAGCAGGCATCATTGTTAGAGGCCCGGGCATCACAGCATCCGTAGGGGATCAGGTGAAAGCAACGGGTGAATTCGATGAATATTACGGCATGCAGCAAATTTCAACTTCTTCAGCCCAGGTTGAAGTGACGGCTGAAAATGCAGGTGTACCCGAGGCACAGATTGTCGATGCTGCTCAATTTACTGCTGATGCAGGCGAAGAAATCGAAGCAGAATTCGTTCAAGTCGGTCCGGTCGAGATCACAGAGAAGAATCAATATGGTGATTTTACCGCACAAGGCGAAAATGGAACGTTTTTAATTACACCGGAGAATGAAGACTTCCTTGAAATCGGCAAGACGTATGAACAAATCAAAGGTGTAGTGAACTATAGTTATAGCAACTATAAACTTGTTCCACGCACACAAGCGGACATTATTGAAAAAGTATTTGCGGTAACGGCTAGCCCGTCTTCTGGACAGGTCGTAAAAGGCACGGAAGTCACATTGAATACAGCTGAGCCAGGAGCAACCATCCATTATACGGTCGACGGCTCCCAACCGACAGCAGATAGTCAAGAGTATACGGATGCGATCGTCATTGAAGAAGACGTGACGATTAAGGCAGTTGCTGTACGTGACAACGGGGACGTCAGTGACGTAGCCACCTTTACTTATACAGCTTTGAAACCTCTTAATCAATTGGAAATCCATGATGTTCAAGGGGCTGCTCACACTTCACCTTATGAAGGGCAAGTCGTACAAAATGTGGAAGGTGTTGTAACGAAAGTAGACGGTTCAAACAGCTTCTTTATGCAAAGCACAAATCCAGATGATAACTCTAAGACTTCAGAAGGAATCTACGTGTACAAGCGTACCGCAGGAGTAGAAGTCGGAGATCTTGTCTCTGTCACTGGTAAAGTAAAAGAATGGCGCGAAGATGGTTATTCTGATGCAGATGATTTATTAACGACCGAAATCAACGGTTCAAGCCTTGAGGTCGTTTCCTCTGATCAAGCACTTCCTGAGCCTGTCGTGATTGGAGATGACCGCACACCACCGACAGAAATTATTGAAAATGATGCCCTTGATGCATTTGATCCTGAGGAAGACGGCCTCGATTTTTATGAAAGCTTAGAGGGAATGTTAATCGAACTTCCAGAAGCGAAAGTCACGGGTCCAGTTAAATATGATGAATTGCCGGTCTACGTGGAAACAAGTGAAAATCAGTTGATAACAGACGCAGGAGGATTGTTAATTTCTCCAAATGATTACAACCCTGAACGTATGCTCATCGACGTCGACGGAATAGATGTTCAAGCGAAGACAGGTGATTTTTTCAAAGAATCTATTACGGGTGTCGTCAGTTACGACTACAGCAACTACAAAATCCGCGTAACAGGCGAATTCCCTGAGATCTATGATGGAGGAACGGAAAGAGAAGCAGCGAAATTGAAAGGTCTTAACCAAAAAATGACGGTTGCTAGCTATAACGTAGAAAACTTCTCAGCAGAAACCAATCCTAAAAAAGTCGCAAAGATTGCAGAATCGATCGTAGAAAACTTAAACACGCCTGATGTCGTTGGCCTCATTGAAATGCAGGACAACAATGGTGCAACAGACGATGGCACGGTTGACGCGAGTGAAAGTTACCAGACGCTGATTGATGCAATAGTGGAAGCGGGGGGACCTCGCTATGCATTTACAGACATCGCTCCTCAAGATAAGACGGATGGGGGACAGCCAGGTGGGAACATTCGTGTTGGGTTCATTTACAATCCTGATCGTGTGACGCTCACAGACAAACCATCAGGTGACGCTGTCACAGCAGTTGATGTGAATGATGAAGGTTTGACATTGAATCCAGGACGTGTCGACCCGACAAATGATGCGTTTTACGATTCAAGAAAACCTTTAGCTGCAGAATTTGAATTTAATGGAGAGAAAGTTGTCATTGTTGCAAATCATTTCAACTCCAAAGGTGGAGATGACGGATTGTTCGGAGCTTCTCAGCCTGTAGAATTAGGCAGTGAAAAACAACGCATCGAGCAGGCGAAAGTCATCAATAATTTTGTGCAAAAAGTAGAAAGCGAAGTAGATAACGCCAACGTGGTCGTATTAGGTGACTTGAATGATTTCGAATTTTCGGCACCAATCGAAACGCTAGAGGGAGATATTTTAGCCAATATGATTGAGGAAGTCCCACATGATGAGCGCTACACTTACATCTATCAGGGGAACTCCCAAGTATTGGACCATATCCTTGTCAGTAAAGATTTGAAGAAACAAACGAAAATAGAAACGGTCAATATTAATGCAGACTTTTCCGAAGCCGATGGACGTGCGAGCGACCATGATCCGGTTTTAGCTCAAATCCATATCAAGAAAGATAACGGCCATAAACATAAAGATTGGTTTCCTCAGTGGCTTTATAGCATTTGGAATAAGTATCTTGGTGACTATTTTGGCTTTTAGAATAAGAAAATCCCCGCAGCAATGAGCGGGGATTTTTTCTTGCTTAAATTTCTTCTTTTTCCAGGATGAGATAGTTCATCTCTTTACGGTCGATGCTATTGTAACGCTTTGCGTTCACGAAATAGAAGACGATACCGATCACGATCCATATTCCTAGAGCAATATAGGATTCTTTTCCTAACGATGCAGGTGAGCCCGGGAATAGCAGCAGAATGAGAAAACCGATGGAACTGATCATTCCGATCAGGGAAAGCAGTTTTCTTCCTGGTGCTACAACATCATAGGATCCATTTGATTTGCTATTCTTTGACCAGCGGAAGAACTTGTAAGCTGTCGCTGTACAGAAGAAGTACGCGATCGCTACACCTGTAGAGGACATATCAACGACCCAAAGCAAGGCCTGACGGCCAAACCATGGGGCAATCAGACAAATCGCCATTGTGAAAAGAATTCCGACGTAAGGTGTATGGTATTTGGAGTGTAATTTCCTAAATACGTTCGGTAAAATTCTTGCACGACCCATAGCGAAAGTTAGGCGACTAGAAGAAATGTAAAAACCATTCAGTCCAGTAAAGATGCCCATCGATACGGCGATTCCGATGATCAGAACACCGGCACGTCCCATATAACTTTCTATGGCGTCACCTGTACCCCAGACGGAATTGTTCGAGTTAATCTGAGCGAGAAGGTCCTGCCATGGCATCGTGCTTGCCGTAATCAAGATCATGGCACTGTAGGCAAGTCCTGCAGCAAGTAAAGACCAGATAATTAATCCAAAAGCCTTTTTCGGTTCAAATGTGAATTCCTCAGCCGCCTGAGGTATGTTATCGAAACCAACATAGGCGAAAGGAGCAAGCGCCAAAATTGATAAGATGGATGCGATGGCTGTTTTATTCGGTTGGAATGCTGGTGAAATGTTTTCAAGGCTCGGACCTTCTGTAAACATTGCGCCTACTGCGAGTAGCAAAATTCCTAAAATAAGGATAATACTGAAAATGAATTGTGTACGACCTGAAAAACTTGCTCCGCGAATGTTTAAAAAAGCAAAAACGATAAGAGCAATGCTGGCAATAGCAATTTGAATGATTGACACTTCATAACCAGCTACTTTATACATATTCCCTGTTCTGACAAAGTCGGGGAATAAGAATTTAGCAAGTAAAGCAAGAGCAGATGCATTCAAGGCCACAATACAAATGTATCCTAGCGTCAAAAACCATCCCGCGATGAAAGCGAATTTTCTACCGAATCCGATATAAGCATAGGCGAATTCACCACCTGTAACAGGAAACTTCTCAATAAGGAAGCCATAACTGACACCGATGATCATCATTAAAATGGCTCCAAGTAATATACCGATCACTACACCGATCGGTCCGGCCTGACTGATCCAGTCTGTCGGTAAGACAAAGGCTCCCCATCCGATGGCCGACCCGAAGGCAATAGCCCAAACCCAATGGGCTTTCAGAGACCTTTCCAGTTTCTTTCGTTCATTTTTTACCATGATTCGATAATCCTCCTAAAAAAATGACATGCCATACATTGTAATGAAATGAGAATGAACAATGCAAATGATATCTTAACGATCCTATTAGGTTTATATTGACTTAAGAATTGCACTCTAAACCTGATTATGAATAGGGTTATGGATTTTTATCATCCTTTCAAGGAGAAGAGCGAAAATTACTCAGAAAATTCGACAAACCACCCCTGAAAAAATGGTGAACGCTCGAAAAGATATAAAAGTTTTTGGAGGGGATCCACCTGGAAAATGGAAGCATACTTTTATGATGCTTTGGTCTTGTTCATTAAAAAAGAGTGAGCGACTATTTTCCTGTTCTTGAAAAATCTTGAAACTTTGATGCAGCCCGACCGTCCAGGTATAAGAAGGCGAATTCTGCTGTGGAAGATTTTGTCGGAATGCCCAAATAGGTGTTTACGATTGTTAAAAAAAGGCTAACAAATAATTAAGAAAAAATGTATGTCTCATCACCCATTGTTGTGCTATAATCTTCTAA
This sequence comes from Halobacillus sp. BBL2006, assembly GCF_000786645.1. Taxonomy (GTDB): domain Bacteria; phylum Bacillota; class Bacilli; order Bacillales; family Halobacillaceae; genus Halobacillus. The sequence continues at coordinate 4,214 of NZ_JRNX01000081.1, read as the reverse complement.
GATTATTGTTCGAAGTAGAGCAGGATTTATTCAATAAGAGATGGAAAAAATAGAGTAGCTTACTTCAAAGTGGAGAGGACATAATAAACCTGAGGAGGGTCTTTATGGAGTATAAGGCCTTGTTATTCTGCTTTATTGCTTCGATTTTAATTACGCCGCTCGTTAAGAAGCTGGCCATTAAAATTGGAGCGACCGATAAACCGAATCATCGAAAAGTTCATAAAATCATCATGCCTCGCTTAGGTGGACTAGCAATATTTCTTAGTTTTGCCATCGGCTTATTGATTTTCTTCCCTGAAAGTAAATTCACTTGGCCTGTCTTTATAGGGGCAAGCATTATTATCATCACTGGCGTTCTCGACGATATGAGGGAACTTTCAGCAAAAGTGAAACTTGGTGGCCAATTATTAGCTGCTGTCGTCGTTGTTATCGGTGGTGTTCAAGTTGAATACATCAACTTGCCCTTTGGTGGTCAGTTGGAATTCGGATACTTGAGCATTCCGATTACGATCTTGTGGATCGTTGGAATAACCAATGCGATAAACTTAATTGACGGCCTGGATGGTCTCGCAGCTGGTGTATCAGCGATTGCCCTTTTAACGATTTCAGGAATGGCGATTACGATGGGGAACGTATTTGTTGTCTTTGCCGGTCTGATGATGTTAGGAAGTACATTAGGGTTTCTCCTTTACAACTTTTACCCCGCTAAAATTTTTATGGGGGACACCGGTGCCTTGTTTTTAGGCTTTATGATCAGTGTTCTTTCTTTACTCGGATTTAAAAATGTTACGTTGTTTTCATTCATTATTCCGGTCATTATTCTCGGTGTGCCGATTTCAGATACACTATTCGCTATCGTACGCAGAGTAATTCAGCGGAAACCGTTGTCTGCACCTGATAAATCTCACTTACATCATTGTCTGATTAACTTGGGATACAGCCACCCTGAAACGGTATTGATGATTTATGCCGTGAGTGCACTCTTCAGCTTAGCAGCTGTGATCTTCTCACAAGCAACGATGTTCGGTGCCATGTTTGTCATTGCTCTCCTCGTCCTCATGATTGAGTTGATTGTGGAAATGACAGGCTTAATCGGAAAAGAATACAAACCGATCCTTAATTTGATTAAAGATTATCGTAAACAAAGATAAAAACAATAGCTGCCTCGTAGATCAAAAAAATCTATGGAGGCGGCTTTTTTTATGATGTGTTGATTTAAAATCATTATTACCTGGGAAATATCCCGTCGAATAATGATATAAAAAACACGAATGGAACTCGTTAAGTTCCATTCGCGTTTCTCATTCACATTTCATCTGAGCCGTTGTCATCGTCTGCAAATGAATTGATCCCTTGATCCTCTTCTTTGGGATCAAGTTCTAGATGTGTACGCAGTTCACTTTTTGTTGATAGCAGACTGTCCTCATAGACGTTATAATACCAGACGCCATCTTTTCGCATTCCTTCGCCTTGAAGTTGCATTTTTTCAAAGGATAATCCTTGTTTTTCTAGAACATAATCTTTAAAGGAGATCATTTCATCGAAGGTTAAGTTTGTTTTGAGATTGTTGCTGATGGAATTAAGTATCTCATTGAAATTATTAATAGAACTCGTTGTCATGGATTGCCTTACGATTTCCTGAATGAGATCCATTTGGCGCTGCCCTCTTGCAAGGTCGCTGTCATACTTTCGTGTTCTTGCGAGCGCCAGGGCTTCTTCACCATTCAATGTCTGATAACCTTTTTTGAGCTCAATGGCTCCTGCTTTATCTGAACTATTCTGCTCTGTAATGTCAAAAGGAACGTCATAAGTGATTCCGCCAATGGAATTCACAACCTCGATGAAAGAATTGAAGTTCAAACGTACATAATAATCAACAGGAACATTAAACATCTGCTCCACAGATGCAACGGTTGCATCGATGCCTCCAAATGCATGGGCATGGGTAATTTTGTCCTTGTAGCCGACTTCTGGGATGTAGGTGTAAGAATCACGGGGAATACTTACCATTTTGATGGATTTGTCATCGTCATTAAATGTCGCGAGTACGAGAGCGTCAGACCTTGTTGCATTTGATGATCGTTTTTCACTATCGTCTATTCCAACGAACAATACTGACGTGTGGTCATATTCTGGATTGACCACCTCAACACGCTTGTCCGACTTTTCACCGCGGGCCAGCTCTCGATGGGATTCCACGGCTGTTTGTTTCACTTGATCAGTCAGATAAGCTGCATACCCAGCTGCTGCTCCGACACTCATAAGGAATACAAAAGCCAAAGACCATAGGGATATTTTGAGCTTTTTGTGCTTCATGGTGGGGAACTCTACTCCTTTATTCGGGAGTCACATCAAACTCTACATAGGATGATTCTCCCTGTGTAATCGTAGCTTGATTACTTGTAAGGTCAATAATCCAGTTTTCGAACTCTGTTTCTTGACCACTTTCTACATATACTATTAGTTCCACATTTTCCATGTAATTAATCGTTTGAAGTGCATATTTGGAGTTGCGCACTTCATTTTCTACTTTTCCTAAAAGATGATACTCGACCGTCACTTTCATCTCGTTCATGAGCTGACGTTTTACAACTCCGGTTTTATCAATCGCAGCAGAAGTCGTACCGGAATAAGCCCTGATTAATCCTCCGGCCCCGAGTTTGATGCCGCCAAAATAACGGGTAACCACAACTGCCGTATCTTTCAGTCCTCTTCTTTTTAGGACTTCAAGCATCGGTACCCCGGCTGTTCCACTCGGTTCCCCATCGTCATTAGCTTTCTGAATTAAATCATGTTCACCGATCATATAGGCAGAGCAGTTATGAGTCGCATCGTGATGTTTCTTCTTGATTTCCTGGATGAAAGATTGAGCTTCTTCCTCAGTTTCGCATCTTTTTACATAGCCGATAAACCTGGATTTCTGTATGGTCACTTCTTCTGATCCTTCGGGTTTTACTGTATAATAATTTTCTAACATTATATGCCGAACCTCCTAAGCATTTATTATATAATCGGGAGAAACTTTCGGCAAATAAAGGCAACGTTTATCAAAAAAACAGTACATACTATTTTTTATCAAATAAAACCCCCACAAATCGACTTAGGTCGAACGAATGAGTGTGTGTGAATATTGATGGAGGGACTAGTGATGAGTGATAAGAAACTTCGGGACAAAACATTAGATTTCATCATCGACGAAATGGTCGATACTGTGACAAACAGTAAAGATGAAATTTTCCAGATTGGTGAAGAATCCCGCACTGAATTTGAAAAACTAAACCAAGAATTGCTTGAAACAAAGCAACAGGTCCTTGCATTCATCGATGAAGGAGACAAGCTCGAACAAAAAGTCCGCTTCTCCCGCATACGCTTATCTGAGGTCAGTAAGCAATTCCAGAAATATTCCGAAGAAGAAATTAGAAAAGTATATGAACAAACTCATGGACTGCAAATGGAGTTGTCCATGAAACGTGAAAAAGAAAAACAACTTAGAGAACGACGCGACGACCTTGAAATTCGATTGAGGAATCTGGATGAAACGATTCATCGTGCAGAAGCACTAGGGGGCAAAATCTCCGTCGTGCTGAACTACTTGACGGAAGACTTCAAGCACGTGACCGATGCTCTGGAAGACGCGAAAGAGAAACAAAAATTCGGCTTGCAAATCATTGAAGCCCAGGAAGAAGAAAGGCGCCGTCTTTCAAGAGAAATTCATGACGGACCAGCACAAATGCTTGCAAATGTCATGTTAAGATCTGACTTAGTCGAACGTACATATCGCGAACGCGGTGTGGATGCAGCCTTGGTCGAGATGAAAAATGTGAGGAAAATGGTGCGCTCAGCCTTGTACGAGGTTCGCAGAATCATCTATGATCTGCGGCCGATGGCATTGGACGACCTCGGGCTCGTTCCGACGTTGAAAAAATACCTGGCCACTGTCGAAGATTATAATGACTTGACCATTACGTACACTTCATTTGGAAAAGAGAGAAGACTAGAATCCAAATATGAAGTAGCGCTCTTCCGGCTGATTCAAGAAGCCGTTCAAAATGCAGTCAAGCACGCGAACGCTTCACACATTCAGGTGAAAACCGAAATGAAACCAGAATCAGTCATGATCATAGTGAAAGACGATGGGGGAGGCTTTGATCCTTCCGTTAAAAAAGATAAATCTTTTGGCTTAGTCGGAATGCGTGAGCGGGTAGATATGCTTG
>NZ_JRNX01000788.1 GCF_000786645.1 Halobacillus sp. BBL2006 | reverse complement strand
CGTTGACCCAACAAAAGTTACTCGTTCTGCACTTCAAAACGCAGCTTCCGTAGCAGCTATGTTCTTAACGACTGAAGCTGTAGTCGCTGATCTTCCTGAAGAAGATAATGCTGGCGGCGGCATGCCTGATATGGGTGGCATGGGTGGAATGGGCGGCATGATGTAATCATGCCTCCATGACCCTTGATATCAAGGGTTTATCTTCACCCTAAAAGTCAAAATGACATACTTTTGACATACCTGGCGGAGAAAACACTATAAATCTAATGAGCCTCTCATAAGTTCACTGAACTTTTGGGAGGCTTTTTCTTCCATGTTTTCAGTTATGTGCGCGTATATATTCATGGTTGTGTTTATATCTCCATGACCTAATCGTTGTTGAATTTCTTTAACTCCTACTCCTGCTTCAATTAACAGAGAGGTGTGGGTGTGTCGCAAGGAGTGAGGGGTAAGTTCCTTATGGATACCACTAATTTTTAATAAACGTCTCATATGGGTGTTTACGGTCTTTAAAAACTCAGGGTATCCCAGGTTCTGAACTTCCTTAGCAAAGACAAAATCCAGTTGAGTATATTCGTTCTTCATTTTATCTATGAGATCACCTTGGTGTTCTTTGTGTCTTTTAAGGACCTCAATAACTCCAGCGTCCATTTTTAGCGTTCTGATCGATCCTTTAGTTTTGGGTGTCAGTAGTTGATACTCTTTTGTTCTATTATTGGGGTTGTAATACGTTTTTGTTACTCTTAAGGTTTTTTTATACATATCTATATCCGACCATTTTAAGGCGATCAACTCACCTACCCTTAACCCACTATAAGCAAGTGTCAAAAACATGGGATAGTCTTTATCAATGCCACTTTCCTTAGCAGCATTAAGAAAACGAATAAGTTCTTCTTTTTCCATAAATTTAATTTCACCTTTACTGCTTTCTACCTCCTCAACGGTTTCCACTTTGCGCGGAATTTTTGCAAAGTCGCAAGGACTGTCCTTAATGATGTTAAACTCCACAGCTTTCCTGAAAACCATTCTACCTGTTGCATGAATACCATCTAGAGTATTAAACGCATAGCCTGCCTTATGAAGCGAAGCAAGCATGGCTTGATACTGTTTACGCGTGATATCTTTTATTTTTTTAT
>NZ_JRNX01000787.1 GCF_000786645.1 Halobacillus sp. BBL2006 | reverse complement strand
CCTGCCGTAAACGATCTTTCGTGACGTGTGTATAAACCTGAGTCGATGAGAGATGTTCATGGCCCAGCAATTCTTGAACAGAACGCAGGTCGGCCCCAGCATTCAACATATGTGTAGCGAATGTATGCCTAAGTTTGTGTGGATGAATATCCACTGTCAAAGCCGCTTTCTCAACCATCTTATCTAAAATCAATCGTAAACCTCTGGCCGTAAGCGGACCGCCCCTCGCATTCAGAAAAAGCTTAGGCGTCTGCTGGGTGCTTTTAGCGCTCAGGGCTATACGACCATTCTCTATATACGTTGTCAACGCCTGTGATGCGAATTGGCCGAAGGGTACATACCTTTCTTTCCGTCCTTTTCCATGGACGAGCAAAGTAGATAAAGAAAAATCAATGTCGTTAAGCTCAATTGTTGTGCATTCATTCACACGGATACCAGTCCCATAGAGAAGTTCGATAATCGCTTGATTCCTCTGCCCAAGAGGATCTGTAAGATCACTGACTGTAAATAGCTGCTTAATTTCTTCCTCATAAAAGAATTCAGGGATCTTGTAGCTCTCTTTTGGTAACGAAACATTCACAAAAGGGTTATTTTGAATAATCTCTTCTCGATCTAAAAATCGAAAAAAGCTTCGTAAACTGGATATCTTTCTAGAGACAGTCCTTCTAGAGAGTTCCGCTTCATGTAAGCGTGAAAGAAAGATTCTAATTGTTGAGTATTCACATTGATTTAAAGACAAGCCTTCGGATTCTAAAAAATCCGCAAAAACATCGATATCCTTACTGTAATTTTCAACAGTCAAAGGTGAGGCGTTTTTTTCAATTTTCAAGTACTCAATGAACGAACGTTGATATGATTCCATTTGTTTCATCATGTGTCACCCCACAAAGGCGTTTAAATTTTATCACATTTCTGATTCGTACGACAATGAATTTAATTAAAATGTAACAAAATTCTGAATTGTTTCCAAGCGTAAACATAGAACTGTAATCAAGTTTTTTGAAAAGATGAGCTTTTTTACGCTCCTACTTCCATTACCTGTCAAGTATGTAGACTTACCAAAGCGTAATTATAGCGGTCTTGTCGAAAAGTGTCAATTCATTTCTATTAACAATAAAAGGAGCCACTGACTACTAGGTTAGTCAGTGGCTCCATGTTTTATAACTAGAGATTATGATTGAGGTTCTTCTTTGTAATCACAGTTTGTACATTGAATCTGTGTACCTTTTTTCGATTTCTTTTCAACCAGCAATGATTCACACTTCGGACATGGACGGCTGATCGGTTTATCCCAGGAAATGAAATCACATTCAGGGTAGCGTTCACAGCCGAAGAACTTACGGTTTTTCTTACTTTTTCTTTCTACCACTTCACCCTGCTTACATTTCGGACAGGTTACACCGACTTTTTTCAAGATCGGCTTCGTGTTCCTGC
>NZ_JRNX01000786.1 GCF_000786645.1 Halobacillus sp. BBL2006 | reverse complement strand
TCGGAATTTTTGCGTTTCATTCAGTTTTGTCCCAGCCTCTCCTGTCCTTATTGTTTCCCTTCAATGTAAGCATACTTGTAAGTATAATCAGGGCCCATTGGATTGGCTGTAACATTTTTTATATATGGTTTCCATAGCTGAGCCTTCGCCCGTTGATAAAGAGGAGCGATTACCGCATCTTCTTTAATCAATAATTTCTCAGCTTCCAAGAACGTTTCGAAACGCTCCACCGGTTTTTGAGCTAAATCAGTAGCCGCATTTTTAATTAAGCTATCATACTTTTCACTCGAATATCCGGTCTTATTATTTCCTCCATCTGTGACCCAGAGATTCAAAAATGTGTTCGGATCGATATAGTCTGGACCCCAGCCATAATTCTCAATATCATAGTTCATGTTGCTGTCTCTTTCTAAACGGACCTTGAATGGAACGCTTTCCACTTTAATGGATAATCCTTCAAGTTGTTCAAGTTGATCTTTAATATAAGCATCAAGGTTTTTAGCCACTTCTGTGTCCCCGCCTAAATAGCGAAGCTCAGCATTATTGATATTCAGCTCTTCTTTCGCTTTCTTCCAATGTTCCTGAGCCTTTTCTATATTGGATCCAACGAGGTCTCCATTAATTTCCCGGAAGTCTTCTCCAGACTCCGGGTGCTGAACGAAGTTCCTTGGAACGTACCCGCC
>NZ_JRNX01000785.1 GCF_000786645.1 Halobacillus sp. BBL2006 | reverse complement strand
ATGCAGAAAAAATCGGCAAGCCGATAGGAAGTGATGAAGGGAATAATAAGAGCACCTACCCTAAATTGATGGGGCTGGAAGGCGCACGTTCCCAAAAGGAGCGTTATGTTATGAAAGCACAGCAAGCACTGACCAATGCGGGTGTTAATCAAACTGTTTTGTCTGAGATCATCGACTATTTAAGCAGCCGTGATCACTGACAAAATGGATTTAGATTGAGTGCTTAAAAGGAATATGATATATTAAGATTAGAAAAGGAATGGTGCAGTATCCTAGTCGGCCCTCCGTCCCTGAAGGCGGGCCTAAAAATCCGCCAAAGGGCACATCGATGAAGTTCCTTGTGTTGGCTTGAGGCGCCCAGCCTTGGGTCGATGCTGGGAGTTAAGGTCGCAGGGCGATCCACAAAGGCATGTGGGCGTTGACCCTGCTTCCGCGGAGGCCCATCACTGTAAGAATGTCTGAGCCAGATGTTTTTATGGAATGGGGTATGAACCTGCAGTATATGGAGTAATATCTATATGCGCAGCGTAGCCTGCCTTGAGTGGTTTTGAGGGGATTACAGTCATGTGAGCATCAACCAACTTCGGATGGCCACTGAAGCGTAGATGTGTTAACTGTATGAAATTATAACTGCAAAAGAGGCTAAGGAACGGTTAAAGGCTGTCGGGGAAATCCCCTAGGCTGTTCACATTCAGGACATGATTCAGGAATTATAGTGCGGACTAAGTGGCAATCTAGTCCAGCTTTCGGAAACGGAGCTGAGTCAAACTTAAAGGGGAACCGCCAGAGTGGTGACACTCGGTGTTTGATTGGGAAAACCTACTAGACCTAAGCCGCAATTTTTACCTGTTTCATGACCATTCCTTTCGCTACATAAAATCAGATTATGTTAAATATTGAGGTTGAGAATGGACAATAAATTTAAAAAATCCTT
>NZ_JRNX01000784.1 GCF_000786645.1 Halobacillus sp. BBL2006 | reverse complement strand
ATTATATGGTGGCTCACATCACCGGCTTTTTGGTCAGTTTCGTCATTTCCTTTTACTTGAATACTTACTTTACGTACCGTGTGAAGCCGACCTTGAAGAAATTTTTGCAATTTCCATTAACCCAGGTCGTCAACCTTTCGACTTCTTCGTTTCTTGTCTATGCTCTAGTCGAATGGTTTTCGCTGAATAGCAACATTGCACCTATCATCGCCGTATTCTTTACCGTACCAATTACATTTGTTGTAACAAGTAAAATATTAAAGCAGTAATGGTGGTCGCAAAATGAAAAAATTCATCTGGATCTTACTAGGAAGTCTTGTAGTTTCAAGCTTTTCTCACCTCTTCTTTTTACAGGAGTGGGTCAATGGCGGGTATATGGCCGGGGCAAATGACGGGTTGAATCAGATGCTTCCCTTTAAACAATTAATCTATGAAAACTATACAAGCGGGAATTTCTTTTATTCTTTTCAGTTTGGGTTTGGTGGCGGGATTTTTGGTCAGCTTGGCTACTATTTTTCAACCAACCTTTTCTTTCTTTTGACCATAGCAGTCGTCTTCCTATTAGAACTTATGCACATCATCGATTCGCCTGATGTGCTCTTTTGGGCGCAATTGACTGTGTTCACGAGTATCATAAGGATGTCGGCTGTAATTTTAATAACAACTTATGTGTTCAGGTATTTTTCGATACGAACATTCCCAGCTTTCGTTGGTGCCACCTTATATGGGGCGAGCGTTATCTATTTTCGCCATGTCATCTATTGGGAATTCTACGCTGATGCTTTTTTACTCATCCCATTACTAGTCTTTGGTGTAGAGAAGATCATTCGCGAACAAAAGCCCCTATGGTTCGTATTCGCTCTTGCCGTCACCTTGTTCAATAATTTTTATTTTTCCTACATATCGTTACTCTTTATCGGCATCTATATTTTAGCCCGTTGGATCATTCCGTTAGGTAAACAGGAAACCGGTAAGCTGCAACAAGTTAAACTCTACCTTTTTTCTGGAGGACTTGGATTCGGGATCGCTTCCATCGCGTTTATACCGACTGTCTACGCGTACTTAAATAATTACCGACCTGCCTTCAACCAGGAAAGACCATTGTTGGATCTATCCGACAACCTTTTATTGGACAGCCGCACATTCTTACTCGCTGGCGTCGTTGTCGTTTTTTTATTTATGT
>NZ_JRNX01000783.1 GCF_000786645.1 Halobacillus sp. BBL2006 | reverse complement strand
TCCGTTGATTTTCTGCTTATGACGCGAGTGTCTGGGGGTTGCAGCTGGACGAGTCGTTTCCCAGCCAACCCGAGTCCTAATACAGTAACGGACCCAGATATCTCGAAACTGAGTCTTCTGGAATAGGGAGCTTTAATGGAACAAGAGAAATTAGCAGCAGTATTTTGAGTCTTTACTATAGAATATTTTCTTAGAAAGGATTTTAAGGAATAGCTGGAGAAGTAGTGTAGCCATACAACTTTTTATAAAAAATGAGGTAGATCCTATGAATATGTATTGCCAAAGTGCCTTCCACCAATTAGAAATAGTCATTGCATCCATATCTGAAATCGTTGGTCAGCTAGAGGAGGAAGATCTCGCTCTCCGCCCAACAAAAGGAAAATACTCTATCGGTGAATTGCTTGAGCACATCGCGATCATCCCTGCCGCAGATGGACGAATCATAGAAGAATCATCTGAGCAGGAAATGAGTGACTTCTATGAGTCACTCCAGGCGGGAACGAAAGAAGATATTCTGCAAAATCTGTTTAACCATTTTGCCATTTTAAAAACGCAATACGAAAATTATTCCGAGGAACAGCTGTTTACCGAAACGACATCCTGGTGGGGGGTTACCTATACGAGGTTTGAATGGCTGCTCCAAATCGTCTCCCACATGTACCATCACCGCGGGCAACTGCATGCTATGCTCGTTCACAGCTATAACAAAGATCCAGAAATCTTACTGTTCGAATAGTTTTATCCATCACACCTCAGGTCATCTATAAAGGATAACCTGAGGCGGTGTTTTTTTATATATTCAGTTCACTTTCTTTGATTAATTTGTTTTTGACTTGTACATAGTAAGCTTTCGCGTGAGGTCGAGAGGTGATGACCTTGTGTATTTCCCCGTCGATAAAATGCAATGCGGCTCCATCATCAAGGGCATAACCAGCCTGCATATTGCCTGATTCTATGTTATGGAGGTAACTTGGGCGCCTATTTTCTTCACCGTCATAGTGTGGACAACAGCTTCCAGAGAGGAAACCTAAACATCGGAGCGGTTCAAGTTCATCGCCATACGAATCCGTTAAGCCCTCCTCAAACCAACAGATCGCCCCTGCGCTGATTCCAGCTAAAAGCACACCTTTTTCCAACGCTTCCCGGATAATATCTACAAGCCCCCATTCGTTCCAGAGAGCCAGCATATTTTTGGTCGACCCTCCCCCGACATATAGAATATCTTGCGCAAATACAAACGCTTTTAAATCTCTAGTCTTCGGCTTAAATAAACTAAGGTGGTCTGGTGTACATGGTTGTTTATCAAAATAATTATAAAAGCGTTCAATGTACACATCCGAATCACCACTCGCCGTAGGGATGAAACAAATTTTAGGATCTTTCGTGGCGACTTGATTCAATATGTATTGATCTAATACAGGATTATCAGGTTCCATAGAAAACCCTCCACCGCCCATCGCAATAATTTGTTTCATAAGATCCCTCCTGTAAATTCATAGCCTCAACCCTTCAATGATGGGGAAGAACTGAGGCAATGTGAGTTTATTTTTTTGAGCTTTTGCCCAGTGAGGTTTGAATGTCATCTTTATACGCGTAAGAAAAAAGAAGAGAAACCAATATACCTCCACCGATCAAGTTCCCTATACTTGCTGGAACAAGATTTAAGAAAATGTATTCATACCACGTGTATTGATCGGATGCTAAAAAACCCATACTGAAATAGCCCATATTGGCAGCACTATGCTGGAAGTTCCCGGCTACAAACAGGATAACCGGAAGCATCGTACCTAAAAATTTCCCGGTAATATCCCGGGCAGCTGTCGTTAAGAAAGCGGCCATCCCAATCAGCCAGTTCGCCAGGACACCAGAAATTAATACTTCAAACCATCCTTTGACACCATGGTCCAAAAATTTCATTTTGTGGTCCAAGTACATCGATAGTTCTGTATAAAAGGTTCCGGATAGTGACCCTGACAATTGAATAAACACGGCAACTATAAACGCACCAATAATATTTCCTACATACGCAGAAGCCCAGAATTTATAAATGTTCACTTTCATTAGGCCAGCCTTATTAAACAAATATGACGGCAGCAGCACATTGATTTCAGTAAACAGCACAGATCCTGAGATGAAGACCATCGCATATCCCGCCGCAAATCCAAGTCCAGACAGCAGATGATAAATTCCTTTCGTTTCCACTCCAGAAGCTAATAATATAGAAAAGATCGCTCCAAAAGTCATGAACGAACCTGCTGTTAGCGCCAATAAAAACTGCGCTCTTAAAGGTTTCGCTAAGTGATCGCGTCCTTTTTCACCGAATTCATCGACGATTTGGGAAGGGATGTAAAATTGTCGTCCGGGCCGATCCACCCTTTGTTTGTTCTGATCCGATTGTTCATTTTCGTTATTCTCACTTTTTATAGATTCTTCATTTCCATTCATTTTCATCCCTCCAATGCCTTTCTTATTCCCCCATTAAAAGAAAAATAATCTTTCCTCGAATAACTGTAGCCGATCGGAGCAAAGTAAGGGTAATAAGTTTCCAAAGGAGAATCATTATGCCTAGAGACAAAGTATGTTTAGCTTGTGGCGGTGAAGGATTGCTTATGGATGATGAGGAATGGAAATATACGTGTAAAATTTGCGGCGGAAGTGGATGGATGAGTCAAGATGGTTCTGTGTACGACAGGGAAGTCGCTGATGTTGATGAAATGAACCGTATTTTAGACTGATCGGGTTAAAATGCTTTTTTCAGAAGAAACACTTTAGATTGGATTGACAACTCCAAGTAAAAAAGCGCTGGGTCCATACCAGCGCTTTTTTACTTGAATTCTTAGATGACCTTCTTTCTCTCATCGCCTTGCCTCATTTCTTCTAAAAACAACTCTGCAAGTAGGGGTCCCATTCCTTATTCGATGATACTTAACTTTCCATTCCACTCGTTTCTTCTATTGGTTTTTTAGATTTACGTACAAGGGCTATAATTCCCGCGATCAAGTAGGCTACTCCTGCAAATAATCCAAGTCCTACTGTACCGAAAGTCATGACAATGGCTGTAATGATCAAAATGATGCCGGCTGCTTTTGGCTTTTTATTTCCTTTTAGAAAAACAATGGAGAGAATCCCTAAGGCAATGGCCAGAATAGCAGCTACAAGGATGACTATCGTGAATGTCCCTAAGAAATCAATCATCTGATCCATGTTGATGTTACCAACCTGATCTGCATTAGGGGCAGATTGGATGCCTTTTTCAATTTCAGCTCTGAACTGCGGGTCATCCTTCACATTTAGTAACATTCCGCCAAGCACGACAGGAATTGCATACAAAAGAATGCCGATGACTGTAAAAATAATTTCTGCTGTTCGTTTCATTCATACTCCTCCTTTAATTTAAGCACTCGCCACATCCCTTTTCGAAAAGAAAATCCAGGACAAGGCTAAGAATATAAGATAATACACAACGAGAATAGTGATTGAAAACCCTAACGTAATATCTGAAAAGATAGGGGTTCCTTCAAAGAATTGATTTAAGTCCGTGTTCGCGAACAAAATGTACTTTGCCCAATCTTTTTCGGCAAGGAATAAGACAATCGAGTTCCCAGCCATCATTAAGAAAATCGCAACTCCAATCGCTAAGGAACTATTTCGGAACACAGCTGAGATCATGAAAGCAAAAGTAGCCATCATTAGCAAGTTAACTGAGCTGAGCAAGTATTGTGAGATCGTATGGCCGAAAATTTGCGTTTCCTGAATATTTCCGTCTTGTCTAAACAGGTACGTCTGATTTAAGCTATCGATCCCAAACAGTACAGAACCTACAATGAAAGATAATACATATAGGAAAATAAGCATCGTTACGGCAAAAACAAGGACCGATACATATTTAGAAAGTAAAATCTTCGTCCTGGAAATCGGGCGGATCAATAAAAGTTTGATTGTTCCCCACTTGAATTCATTCGCAATCGCTCCAGCTGCGACAATGATGGTAAACAAGCTGATGATCGAAACGTTCGTCCGGTTATCTTTCAAAAAATCCCACACATCATATTCTGTAGGTTTGATGTTATTTTCAATACGGTATTCATTCATTTCAACATCCATAAGAGATGGGTATTGAATTTGTTCACCAGACTGAGCAAATTCGGGATCTTGCAGCTGCTGGTTCTGCTCTTGAAGCTCCTGCTTCCAATTATCTCCTGTCGGAACATTTCCACCGAGGAAAGACGCATCTACTTTCATAAAGATTCCAAATCCAATAATCAGTACCCCTAGAATGATGAACATAATCCACGTAGCTATTTGTGAGTAAAGTTTCATTTGTTCATTTCTGACTAACTGAATAAAATTACTCAATGGAACCCTCTCCTATCAAATCTAAGAATTTATCCTCTAATGTGGAGCGTTTGACGTTTAAGCTATAGATATCCACATTAGCTTTTACAAGTCTCTGAACGAGATGAGGGATGTCCTCCCGCTTGATCGTAAAATTCAACATATCCTGATCGATCTTAACAGGTCCTTCGAGAAATGCTTTAAGAACTGTTTCTGCCTCATTAAGCGGAGAGGCTTCAAGCGAGACTTCTTTCTTTTCAGACTGCTGCAGCGCCTCTTTTACCGGCTGGATGGACACGAGTTCGCCGTTTTTTATAATTCCAATACGATCACACATCATCTCCATCTCAGATAAAATGTGACTGGAAACGATGACGGCTACTCCCTCTTCTGCAGCTAACCGTCTAATATAAGAGCGGATTTCCCTGATTCCAGAGGGATCCAATCCATTCGTCGGTTCGTCCAAGATCAGAATGGATGGATTATGTAGTAAAGCCTGGGCAATGCCTAGGCGCTGTCTCATCCCTAAAGAGTACTTTCCTACTTTATCTTTCATCCGCTTTTCCAAGCCCACTAAGCGTACAACTTCTTCCATGCGTTCATTTGTAATCCCAGGAACCATCCTTGCGTAGTGTCGTAAGTTTTTCCACCCGCTCATAAAAGGATACATCTCCGGATTCTCTACAATGCCCCCCACGTGCTGGATAGCCTGCTTAAAATCCTTTTTTACACTATGGCCTTGAATGATGACATCCCCTTCAGTCATATCCATTAATCCTACCATCATTCGAATCGTCGTTGTCTTACCTGCCCCATTCGGGCCTAGAAAACCAAACACTTCCCCACTGTAGATGTCAAAATTCAATCCTTTAATAATTGGCTTACTTCCAATCGTCTTTCGCAAATTTTTTAATTGCATCACTGGTTCAGTCAAAAGATCTTCCTCCTTCCAATCCACTTATTCTACGTGTGAAACGACTTCTCGTTTCACTATTTTTTTCAAATGAGCAAAAAAAATGTAGGAGCCTGTCGGAAAACAGGCTCCTTACAAGGTTGATTTAATTCCAATTTTTAAAAGATAGCCACAGTCGTTTCAGCTTACTTTCTAAAGGCTTATCTGAATTGGATCTTTGTTTTTGCCATTCGTTATAGCTGGCAATTCCGATCAGCAACAGACCCGCTACCAACAAGTAAACCCACCATGGAACATTTCCCCAGTATGGCCTTGTCTGATAAAGAACATTGAAAATCAGTACACCCATACCGACGAAAAAGTAAGATTTGATACGGAACTGCATGCCAAAAATCATAGAGATGAGGGATAACCCTCCAATTATCCACGCATCCCAAATCGTATGACTTTGGATTGCATCCACGACAAGGTAAGCGGCTATGAACAGGACGACAACAAATTGCACATGATTCAAGATTGAGGAAAACTCTTTCCATGTTCGTTTTCTCAAAACGAACATTACACTGAGAAGCGGAAGGACTTGAAGCTCAGCTTCGATCAAGTCTGGAACCCATTCACTGTAATCAAACAGTACGAGCAAATAAGCCGCATAGATGCTGATCAACCCTGCTGTATAAAAAATCCTTTCAACGATAGGGTGCGTCCACTTGTTCGCGTTGATGAAGAACCATCCCCCCGCCA
>NZ_JRNX01000782.1 GCF_000786645.1 Halobacillus sp. BBL2006 | reverse complement strand
AAACAAAAAAGATAAAATGGACTGGAAAAATCAGCGCATCATACCAACGGAAATTCCCCACCTCCTGCAGGAATCGATGCAGCCAAAAGGCGAGCAGTAAATAACCGATCACACTCCACCAGCCGATTACACTGAAGTTGATCAAGTAAGATATAATAGAAGTAATCCACATTATCGCCGCTAATGACAAGACGGGAGAAGCTGTTTTCGCTCCCGATGCGAAACTCTTCGACCATCCTTCGATCACTTCTTTCAGACTGGCTTCATACATTCGCATATTGACCACATTTTTCCCGCTGAAGGCATAGGTTTTCACCCCTTTCAACTGCGCACGTCTTGCAAAAGCGAGGTGTTCAACGATCTCACTTCGAATAGAAAGGTGACCTTGCAGCTTCCAATAAGTATTAGCGTCAATAATTAGACAAGGCCCAAATCCCCCATGTAAACCAAGTTTTTCTTTAAAAATCGTTGTGATCCCTGAGGAAGCAAAAACGACCAAATGAAAAACCGCAGAGAGCTTTTCCCAAAACGATTGCATATAGTGATAGGGATGAACCGTAACTAAGGCATCAGGCCCCTTTTTTTCCAAGAATCGAATGACTTTTTCAGCACCATGTGGAGAGAACCACGTATCCGCATCAAGAAAGAATAAAGATTTCCCTGTTGCCTCTTTGGCTCCGTTATAACATGCCCAGGATTTCCCCAGCCAGTCTCCAGGTAACGGAGGATTGCTGATGACTTTTACTCCATAAGCAGCTGCCGTTTCACGCGTTCGATCTTCAGAATGATCATCGACCACAATAATTTCTCTCTGGGCATCCTCTGTAGAAAGGATGGATGGAAGCAGACGCTTCAAGTTCTCTTCTTCATTTCGTGCTGGGATAATAATTGAATAAGAGTCTGTATTTTTTTGTCCCTCTATAGGAAAGGAAACTTTTTGCCAAAAAAGTAAAAGGGTTGCTGTAACAGCAATTATCATCACCCACATCACGATCACCTCATGGTTTTACATTTTTGCAGCTGTGGGCTGCATCCTCTCCAGTGTGAGTCGATTATTCCAAGCTTATACGTCTGTACCCTTTTTATCGTTTCCTTATTCGAGTATAAAGCTCAAGTCACACCTGGTTATTTCACCTTCATATTGGGTAAAAAGAGTAAAAAAGGGGCTTACATATGTTCACTTATGCTGGAGCAAAATTGCTTCGATATTTTTCAAACCAATCAAAGAAAACACCGATGCTTTCCATGGAACCGGTTAGTGCAAAAAAAGACATTATGATAGAAACAAGCGTTAAGCAAACAATGATCTCATGCTATTATCCCCTTCAGGCTGATACTAAAAGATTCCCCGTATACATGAACTTGCACGGGGGAGCCTTTATTATGAATTCTAAAGAAATGGATGACCCTTATTGCCGTTACCTCGCCAATCAAACAGGATGTGTCGTGATCAATGTAGATTATGCCAAAGCGCCGGAATACTCTTTTCCAAAACCGATTGAACAAAGCTATGAAATTCTGCATTGGATAAAAGAAAATGCGGATGAACTGAACATAGATCCAGAAAAAATCACGGTTGGAGGCCAAAGTTCAGGAGCCAATATTATGGCGGCCCTTTGTTT
>NZ_JRNX01000781.1 GCF_000786645.1 Halobacillus sp. BBL2006 | reverse complement strand
TTCTGTTTTTTCTTTGAAGATTTAATCGGAAGCTCTGTTTCTATCCCTTCTTCAAATGCACGGCATTGCTCCTGAATTGGACAAAGCATGCAGGAAGGCGTTTTAGGTGTACAGATGAGGGCACCTAATTCCATTAAACCTTGATTAAAAGAAGATGGATCTTCTATGGAAATCAATTCACGCACTAGCTCTTCGAAAAGCTTTCTTGTACTTTGCTTGGCTATGTCCTCCTCCACATGAAGGATTCTGGATAATACCCGCATAACGTTGCCATCGACGGCAGGCTCGGGAGTATCATAAGCAATGCTTAGAATGGCCCCCTTTGTATAGGGTCCCACGCCTTTCAGTTTTCCAACCTCATCTGGATCGTTAGGAACAACTCCACCATATTCTTCAACAACTTCACGAACAGCGTTTTGCAAATTTCGAGCACGGGAATAGTAACCTAAGCCCTCCCATGCTTTCAATACCTCTTGCTCATCAGCATCAGCTAACGCCTCTAAGGTAGGAAATTTAGTTAAAAAGTTATTAAAATAAGGAATAACGGTATCAACTCTCGTTTGTTGGAGCATAATTTCTGATACCCAGACCCGATAAGGATCTTGATTTTCTCTCCAAGGCAAAATCCGCTGCTCCTTTTGAAACCAGTCAATCAGACGC
>NZ_JRNX01000780.1 GCF_000786645.1 Halobacillus sp. BBL2006 | reverse complement strand
ATAAAACATAAAAAAACCACCAATATATGTATTGGTGGAGACGGTGGGAGTCGAACCCACGTCCGGAGATATCGGCACTCGGGCTTCTACAAGCGTAGTCGGTATATTATATTTCGCTACCTCTTCGACCTACCGACAGGCTTCCGAGGAGCTAGCCTGATTAGTCTCTTCGTTTTTCCTCAGGCGGTGGAAAAACGCGTAGCCCACTTCAGTTTGAGACCCTTCATCTAGCACATGGGCGATGCCAGGAAGGATCAGCTATAGACTACTTACGCAGCTACAGCTAGGTTTTCGTTAGATTCGCCAGTTATTATAGGCAAATGACGTTTTACGAGACGTCGCCTCGACTCGCGACCCGAGCTCGACCTATCCCCGTCGAATCCGTAACGTCCCCGTTAGGATTAAAAGGATAGAGCAACAAGCTCATCTCCAATATCGCTTTGAGCGACAATAATTATTATAGCACAAATATATTTTTTTTCAAGTCTGCATATTATTGAAGACTTTCTTTGACAGCTCGATCCATCTCACGTTTCTGCTGCTTCCGCTTCAAGTCTTCTCGCTTATCATATTTCTTCTTACCTCGACCGACTCCAAGCAATACTTTGGCTACACCGTTTTTGATATATACCTTGAGCGGTACGAGAGAATACCCTTTTTGTTGGGTTTGTCCAATTAATTGGTTGATCTCTTTACGGTGAAGTAAAAGTTTCCTTGCTCTTGTAGGCTCATGGTTGTGGATATTCCCTTGATCGTAAGGGGAGATGTGCATGTTGTGAATGAACACTTCTCCATCTTTCACACGAGCGAAGCTTTCTTTCAATTGAATCCGTCCATTACGAATTGATTTAATTTCCGTTCCTTGAAGAACGATTCCCGCTTCGAATGTTTCTTCAATAGTAAAGTCATGCCTTGCTTTTTTATTTTGGGCTAGCGTTTTTCCATGTCCTCTTGGCATAGCGATTTCCTCCTCTGTTGCGTAACCTCTATTGTATCAAAAGTCCCCAGTGTTTCCAATTCAAATCCACTGCTATAACGGAAGATTATCGATAGACTTTTGATCGATTAATGTGAGAATATACGTTTGCATATGTCTTACCAAAGGAGCTCGATAAAATGGAACAAGTAATGAATGTGAGACCCTTGAGTATTGAGGATCGCTCTGCCCTTGAATGCATGGATACAGGCATTCAAGATGACTATGTGATCCGGATTTTCGAAAACCTGGTTGAATCAGACAACCATGAACTTTTTGGTCTCTTTCAAAATAGCAAGATGCTCGCTATAGGGGGATATAGCTTGTTTGGTGGAAGTAATTTCGCCATGCTTGGTCGACTCCGAAGTGATCGACGTTATCTAAAGAAAGGGAATGCCACAGAGCTCCTTAAACCAATCGTGGACCAATTATGGAAGCATCCAGAAGTTGACTGGATCGGTGCAAACACTCACCTTGGCAATATTCCCGCCCGCAGAGTGCTAGAAAAGCTTGGAATTCGCCAAGGGCCTGTCATCCATTACTTAATCTTACACCAACCGGAATTACTGACTGGAAATACACCTGGGAACATCTGGACTCATGTCGTTGATATTGAAAAGAAACGAGAGTTGCTTTTGTCATTACAGCCAACCCCAGAAGTGTTCCCTTACGAATGTTATTACCCTCTTCCATATAATGCTTCGTTGTTTACAAAGGAATACTTAAAGGATTCAACCTTTTATGTAAAGCCAGACAATTCTAGATTCGTCATCATTAAAAATGATACAAAAAAACATCAATATTCCCACGTCAAGTACTTTTGGGACGACCATTATCAGCAGCCTGGATTTTTTGCAACGCTTATGGAGCACT
>NZ_JRNX01000779.1 GCF_000786645.1 Halobacillus sp. BBL2006 | reverse complement strand
AACCGGAGCGTGATCCTAGACGAGCGAAATTTCCTCAGGCCGCAAATTTTTTAAACTACTGTTATGTACCACTGCAGGCTCAGGCGGAACACCCACATGCCTCCCCTGTATTAGCTAAGAATGTAAAAGGCATCGCAAGAGCTCTCTTTATCGTTGCAGAACACGATGCCTTTGCGCCAGAGGCAGGGGTTTATGCCGAGAAATTAAAGGATGCATGCATCCAAGTGCGCCACGAAATATTTAAAGACTGCTTTCATGCCTTCACTCATCTGGGACCAAAGCCAAAAGCTGAGGAAGCCTGGAAACTAATCGCAGAGGAAATAAAAAATGCGGTTCAATCTTAGAGAAGAGGAATTAGACTGAGCTGGCTTGCCATTAAAATAAAAAGCTGGAGACCAGCAATAAACTAGTCAACAGCTCTTTCATCTTCCTAAACAAAGAATACTAAAGGCACAAGGCCCAAAAGTTTCTTTAGTTATTGATTACATCAATAAACGACTTGGCTTGTTCGTCCGAATAGTCGCCAGAAATTTGAATAGAATCACTATCAATCACTTGAGAGATACGTGGAGAAGATATTTTCTCCTCTCCTAAATATACATGGACCTTTTCATTGAAGTGATTCTCAGTCATTTCTTTCAACTTGTCAGCATCCTTGTAAGTCAGTGTGATCACTTTCTGATCTTGATTGTCTTGTAGACGAGCACTAGAGAAGTCCGACTCCGTGACAATGACTTCTCCCTCTTGATCTTTAATAGATACGTTGGCATTCTCACTGCCTTGATCTTGCTGGCAGCCTGTTAAGATTAAGAGAGCAAGCATTAAAGAGATGATATACTTCATGATTTCCCTCCCTTCATTCTATGATCTACAAAAGTTCACCTGATTTCTAGTTCTATACGGTTAAGAGTAGAGAAAGTTTAATGATTAGCAATATTTGTAACTAAAATAATTACTTTATCGATAGAGGTTGTTCAAGAATCGTGCAGGATTGTTGAAGACTTGATTTCGAGATGATTGTAAGCCTGTTTCCTTTTCTTGGGGCAGAATTAGGAGGTCCTGGAAATCGCTCGCTTTCCGTGGGCATGTGCTGAGCTTCCTCAGACTCCGTCTTCCGGGATCTCACCG
>NZ_JRNX01000080.1 GCF_000786645.1 Halobacillus sp. BBL2006 | reverse complement strand
GTCATCCCCGCAGGAAAGCGAGCTGCTTCCCAAACAACCCTAACTCTCACTACAGCAACGAACCCCGGTTATCTCGAAATCGAGTCTTCCACAACCCTGCACGTTTATGGAACGATCTAAACGATACATTAGGAATGGTACAGTAGCCGTTCATTCAATGAAGTGTATTTAAAGAACTTAAGGTTTCTAGTAGAATATAGAGAAAACATTTTACAACTTAAAAGCGTTGAAGTAACCTTAAAGGAACAAGATAGTAAGGAGTTTCGGTTACATGACCAAGGACTATACGCAATTTGTAAACCACATACATACTCGCACAGGAATTGATCTCTCCTTATATAAAGAAGCCCAAATGAAACGACGCCTTACTTCTCTGAGGGATAAGCGAGGTTTCCCTGATTTTAATACTTATTTACTTTCAATGAGTAAAAATCCAAAATTGCTTGAGGAGCTTTTGGATCGAATGACAATTAACGTATCGGAATTTTATAGAAATAAAAGTCGTTTCGATGTGTTAGAGAAAAAAGTGTTGCCGTACCTTCTAAAAAGGAATAAGCGATTGAAGATTTGGAGCGCTGCCTGCTCGACAGGAGAGGAACCGTACACTTTAGCAATGATTTTAAGTCAATACATGCCTTTATCCAAAATTGACATCATCGCAACTGACCTTGATGAAAAAGCATTAGATCAGGCAGAAACGGGCATTTACCCCGACAGAGCTTTGAGTGAATTATCACCATCGCTTAAACAGAGGTTCTTTCAACAAGAGGGAACCTTTTACAGGCTGAAAGATGAACTAAAAAGCTGTGTAACATTCAAAAAGCACAACTTATTGGCGGATAGGTATGAAGTGAATTGTGATCTGGTTGTCTGCCGAAATGTATTGATCTATTTTACAGAGGATGCAAAGAATTCGATTTATTTAAATATCAGTCGTTCACTTAATCCTGGAGGGATTTTGTTCGTAGGCAGTACCGAACAGATTTTTTCTCCGAATAAATTCGATTTCGAAGTGTTTGATACATTTTTTTACAAGAAAGTGGTGTGACTCTATTAATAAAACGCTTTCTTAATTCTTTTTAAAAAAATTGAATATTTAAAGAACACAAACATAAATGCTTATGATATAGTAATACGTAAAATTTATTGCTGATACTGCATTAAGTGTCTATACATCTGATAGGAGGACTTTGTTCATGCGTTATTTAACCGCTGGCGAATCACATGGTAAACAATTAACAACCATCATTGAAGGAGTACCGTCTCATCTACCACTTTTAAGAGATCAAATAAACGAATCACTGATCCGTCGTCAAGGTGGCTATGGGCGTGGGAAACGTATGCAAATTGAAAAAGACCTTGTAGAAATCACAAGCGGTGTACGTCACGGTTATACGATGGGTTCACCAATCACATTAGTCGTACATAATGATGATTTCAAACATTGGACTGACATCATGGGGGAAGACCCTCTTCCGGAAGATACAAAAGATATTCGCCGGACCGTAACCAAACCTCGTCCCGGGCATGCGGATTTAAACGGCGGAATGAAATACGGCCACAGAGACATGAGGAATGTCCTTGAGCGCTCGTCTGCAAGAGAGACGGCAGCTCGTGTAGGAGCTGGTGCTGTGGCGAAGGTTCTGTTAAGCGAATTAGGGATAGAAGTGTCAGGATATGTACGAGAAATTGCCGGAATCGTAAGTGACGTCGATGAAAACCTTACATTAAAAGAACGCAGAGAAATTTCAGAAGCTTCTCCAGTAAGAACATTTGATGAAGACGCGGCTGAAAAAATGATGAAGGCAATCGATGTAGCTAAGAAGGAAGGGGATTCCATCGGTGGTGTCTGTGAAGTTTATGTAGAGGGAATGCCACCAGGAATCGGTTCTTATGTGCAATACGATCGTAAATTGGATGCTAAAATTGCAGGTGGTGTCATGAGTATCAACGCATTCAAAGGCGTGGAATTCGGTATCGGCTTTGAAGCAGCTAGAAGGAACGGAAGCCAGGTACATGACGAAATTTTATGGAGCGAAGAACGCGGCTATTACCGCCGGACCAATCGTTTGGGGGGATTTGAAGGCGGCATGACAACAGGGATGCCAATCGTTGTAAAAGGGGTTATGAAGCCAATCCCAACGCTTTATAAACCGCTGCAAAGTGTAGATATCGATACGAAAGAACCATTTAATGCAAGTATTGAACGTTCTGATTCATGTGCCGTCCCTGCAGCATCTGTTGTTATGGAACATATTGTAGCTTTTGAGCTAGCGAAAGCCATCACTGATGAATTCCCATCAGACTACTTCCCTCGGTTAAAACGAGCGGTTGATGATTACCGTCAGGAAGTAAGGTCGTTTTAAATGACCTCTCTAATGATACAATCGAGTACCCATGATTACGAAGTTGTTTTACAAGCGGGAATTCGTCACGAATTATCTCACCATATCAATGACACTTATAGAATGGTTTTAGTAGTGACGGACGATAAAGTTGCTCAATACTACTTGGATGAGGTCACAAACAGCCTGAAGGAACATTACGAGGTCCATACATCCGTCGTACCTTCAGGAGAGTCTTCGAAAAGCATGGCTCAATATGAAAAATTGCTCGATGATTGCTTTGAGGCTCAATTGGATCGAAAATCCTTAATTATCGCTTTAGGTGGAGGAATGGTTGGCGATTTAGCCGGCTTTGTCGCTTCTACTTATTTACGAGGTATCGATTTTATTCAGATGCCGACGACGATACTTGCTCACGACAGCAGTGTTGGTGGTAAGGTTGCTATTAACCATACAAAAGGTAAAAATTTGATTGGTAGTTTCTATAATCCTGTTAAAGTTATTTATGATATAGAAACACTGACCACCTTGCCAGAAGAAGAAATTCGTTCAGGCTACGGAGAGGTAATCAAGCACGCTTTATTATCCGATGAGGATTGGGTGAAGGAATTATTCCAACTATCCTTGCCGTTATTAACAACAGAGCAGCTTACTGATGACTTGACTAAAGGAATACGGGTAAAGGCTGACATTGTCGAGAAAGACGAGAGGGAACAAGGGTTAAGAAGACACTTGAACCTCGGACACACGCTTGCCCATGCGATTGAAACGGAGCTTGGTTACGGTGGAATCACCCACGGAGAAGCCGTCGCTATTGGTATAGCATTCTCTTTACAATTAAGTGAAGCTAAACTAACTTCCAGTTTACCTGTGAAAGATTATGTAAATTGGATTAAGAAAAATGATTATCCATTTCATACATTAAAAGGGCTAGATACTGATCGGTTGATTGAGCGTATGAAATGGGATAAAAAAGCAGTCTCTCAAAACATCCATTATGTTTTGCTTACAAGTGTCGGTTCTCCTTGTGTCATGCCTGTAGGAGAAGAAGAACTTACCGATGAACTCAACCGTTTCTTCAGAGAGGTGATTTATTCATGATGCGCGGAATAAGAGGAGCGACCACAGTTGAGAGAAACGAGGCCAATGAAATCATTGCTCGATCTGTTGAACTTTTAGAAGACATGGTAAAACAAAATCGCTTTATGCCTGAGGACGTATCGTCAGTATTCTTCACTGTAACGGAAGACATCAATGATGCATTTCCTGCCAAGTCATTACGTCAATTGGATGGTTGGACCTACGTTCCGGTTATGTGTATGACGGAAATTCCAGTACCTGATAGTTTACCGTTATGCATTCGAGTGATGGTAACAGTGAATACGGAAAAGGGGCAAAAAGAAATTAAACATATTTATCATAACGAAGCTAAACAACTAAGACCTGATTTAAAGAGTTGAGAGGAGTTTTCCAGATGAAAGCTAAAGACATTCTTAAAACGATGAAACCTTATAAACCTGGGAAGGGAATTGAAGAAGTAAAAAAAGAGTTTGGGTTGGAGAGGATTGTGAAGCTTGCTTCAAACGAAAACCCAAATGGATTTTCTCCCAAAGTGAAAGAAGAATTGCCAAAGTTAATCTCTAAACTGGAAATCTATCCTGACGGTTATGCTGCTGCAATTAGAAAACGAGTCTCTGAGTTCATTAATGTCGACGAAGATCAACTTATTTTTGGAAATGGTTCTGATGAAGTTGTACAGATTATATGTCGTACTTTCCTAGAACCTGGATCCAATACTGTTATGGCGACACCAACTTTCCCTCAATACCGTCATAACGCATTGATTGAAGGAGCGGAAGTTCGAGAAGTTCCTGTCGTTGAAGGACATCATGATTTAGAGGAAATGCTTTCACAAATTGACTCTCAAACGAGAGTGCTTTGGATTTGTACACCCAACAATCCAACAGGGGTACATATTAACAAGGAAACGCTCCAGTCTCTTCTTGAACGTGTACCGGACCATGTACTTGTCGTCCTTGATGAAGCTTATTATGAATATGTAGAAGCAGATGATTTCTTTGATTCGCTGTCAGAATTGGATCACTATCCGAATTTGATGGTATTGCGTACATTTTCAAAAGCTTACGGTCTTGCTGGATTAAGAATCGGTTATGGAGTAGGAAACTCTCAAGTCATTCAGTTATTAGAACCTGCCAGAGAGCCTTTCAATACTTCTACTGTAGCTCAGGCTGCAGCTATCTTAGCATTGGATGACCAGGAATTCATAGAGAATTCTTTAGAAGAGAATCGGAAAAATAAACAATCATTGATGGAGTTTTGTGAGGAGCAGGGACTATCCTACTTCGATACTCAAGCGAACTTTTTGTTGATCCACCTGCCTATTAGTGGTGATGAAATGTTCAAACACCTTATTTCTAAAGGTTTCATTGTACGATCTGGTGAAGCACTTGGCATCCCGAACTCGATTCGATTGACGATCGGCAAGAAAGAAGATATGGAAAGAATCCAGGAGGAAATGAAACAAAAGTTGGATTCAGGTGTGAAATAATGAAGGAAACAGTTCTGATAGTCGGACTTGGGTTGATCGGCGGTTCGCTAGCCATGAATGTATCTGAAAAAGATGATGTTTTTGTAATCGGTATGGATAAAGATCAAGAAACCGTGAACATGGCTCTTAAACAGGGGGTTATTCATCAAGCCTCTAAAAACTTCCACAATGCTGTGAAAGAAGCGGATGTCTTGATTCTCGCTACTCCCATATCTATCACAATTGATCTTTTGAAGCAGTTGGAGCAAATGGAGTTAACAAAACCTTTGCTGGTTACCGACGTTTCTTCGGTGAAAAATAAGGTGTTGGAAGCTGCCAATCAGCTTACAGACCCGCAATTTTCATTTGTTGGTGGGCATCCAATGGCTGGTTCTCACAAACAGGGCTATACTGCTGCTAAGCCTCATTTATTTGAGAATGCGATATACGTGTTAACGCCCTCAGTACACGCTACAGAAGCCGAAGCAGAGAAATTGAAGCATCTTTTCTCGAAAACAGGAGCAAGATTTCTCACATTTTCAACAAGGGAGCATGACGAAATGACTGCCGTTATCTCTCATTTCCCACATCTAATTGCTTCTTCTTTAGTTCATCAAGCTAGAGAATGGCAAAAGACGCATCCTTATATTGAACATTTAGCAGCCGGAGGATTCAAAGACATAACTCGTATTGCTTCAAGTAACCCAAGGTTATGGCAGGACATCTTTTTTCAAAATCGCTCTTTGCTTATTTCCATGCTTGACGACTGGATAGAGGAGATGCAGACCGTAAGAACTTATTTGAAAGATCTGGACATTGAACAAACGTATCAATATTTAGTAGAAGCTAAGCAGTATAGAGACGGACTGCCGGTTCGTGAGAAAGGAGCTATCCCTTCTTTCTATGATATTTATGTGGACATTCACGATCAGCCGGGCGCAATTCATGATGTTATTGGCTTACTTGCTCAAGAGAGCATAAGTATTAAGAACATCCAGATTCTTGAAATTCGTGAGGGAATTACGGGTGTGTTACGAATTAGTTTTGCTACCAATGAGGATCAAATTGATAGTAAGAAGTTACTTGAAAGTTATCAATACGAAGTGATGTTAGAACAGTAAGGGGTTGATAGAGTGTCAGTTATCAAACTAGAACCTTCTAATAGCGGACTGAATGGAAATTTAAAAGTTCCTGGAGATAAATCGATCTCCCACCGTTCTGTCATTTTTGCCTCATTAGCTGAGGGGAAGTCTAGAATCACAAATTTTCTTACAGGTGAGGATTGTTTAAGAACGGTCAACGCATTTAGGAGCTTAGGTGTAAATATTGAACAAAATGAGGATGAATTGATTATCCACGGGAAAGGCATTGAAAACTTAAAAGAACCCATAGTTCCGATCAATTTTGGTAATTCAGGAACGACTGCCCGTCTTATGAGTGGTGTACTGGCTGG
>NZ_JRNX01000008.1 GCF_000786645.1 Halobacillus sp. BBL2006 | reverse complement strand
ATTATTCCACTCCATTTACGGAGTTTATATTGCATTCACAGCCAAAAGCAATCTATCTAACTTCGGCTATTTTAGAAACTGGATGTTCATGTTCCAACGGATCACAGGTATCATCACTCTGATTTTCATTGCTTGGCACGTGTGGGAAACACGTATTGCGATTGGATTCGGATGGGCGGAACTGAATTATCAGCTAATGGAAGGTATCCTTACTGAGCCATTCTTTTTCTGGTTCTACATAGTAGGGGTAGTATCAACGACTTTCCACTTCTCGAATGGTCTATGGTCTTTCTGTGTCAGCTGGGGTATAACTGTTTCTCCACGCTCACAATTGATCATGACATATGCGAGCATTATCATTTTCGTTGCTATTTCTTACGTGGGTGTACGTACACTGTTCCAATTCGCGTATGGCATATAAATAGTTTTCGAACGAACGCTGGATATATATAGAAATTAAGGGAGTGAGCATCAATCATGACGAATCGAAACATCATTGTTGTCGGTGGCGGTCTTGCCGGCCTTATGGCAACAATAAAAGCAGCAGAACAAGGGGTGCACGTTGATCTGCTCTCAATTGTACCCGTTAAGCGCTCTCACTCTGTCTGCGCTCAAGGGGGTATTAATGGAGCTGTTAATACCAAAGGTGAGGGAGACTCTCCGTGGGAACACTTTGACGATACGGTTTACGGAGGAGACTTCTTAGCTAACCAGCCTCCAGTTAAAGCGATGTGTGAGGCAGCGCCTGGAATTATTCACTTGCTGGATCGTATGGGAGTCATGTTTAACCGTACTCCAGAAGGATTATTGGACTTCCGACGCTTTGGTGGTACACAGCACCACCGTACTGCTTTCGCAGGTGCCACAACAGGACAACAGCTATTATATGCATTAGATGAACAAGTACGTCGCCATGAGGTGAATGGACTTGTAACAAAATATGAGAACTGGGAATTCCTATCTGCAATCGTTGACGAAAAAGGGGTCGGACGAGGTGTGGTTGGTCAGAACTTAAAGGATCACGAAATCAAAGCCTTCCCTGCTGACGCTGTCATCATGGCTACTGGCGGGCCAGGAATTATTTTTGGTAAGTCTACGAACTCTGTCATCAACACAGGTTCTGCCGCTGGAGCTCTTTATCAGCAAGGGGTCGGATACGCGAACGGTGAATTCATCCAAATCCACCCGACGGCCATTCCTGGAGATGATAAGCTGCGCCTTATGAGTGAATCTGCTCGTGGTGAGGGTGGCCGAGTTTGGACTTATAAAGATGGCGAGCCATGGTATTTCCTAGAGGAAAAGTATCCAGCATACGGAAACTTAGTTCCGCGTGATATCGCTACACGTGAAATCTTTGACGTGTGTGTAAACCAGAAGCTCGGAATTAATGGTGAGAATATGGTTTATTTGGATCTTTCTCACAAAGATCCAAAAGAGCTTGACGTAAAACTTGGCGGGATTATTGAAATCTATGAAAAATTCGTAGGTGATGATCCGCGTAAAGTACCAATGAAAATCTTCCCAGCTGTTCACTATTCTATGGGCGGCATGCACGTAGATTTTAATCAAATGACAGCTATTCCTGGAGTTTTCGCAGCTGGTGAGTGTGATTATACTCAGCACGGGGCGAACCGCTTAGGAGCGAACTCATTGCTTTCTTCTATCTACGGCGGAATGGTCGCGGGACCAAATGCGGTTAAATACACAGAAGGCCTTGAAAAGATTTCTGATGAAATGTCTTCTACTCTATTTGATGAAAAAGTCAAAGAAGAGCAAGAGAAGTTTGAGAAAATCATGAGTATGGACGGAGACGAAAATGCTTACCAAATTCACAAAGAGCTTGGTGAGTGGATGACTGATAACGTAACCGTTGTTCGTGAGAATGAAAAACTACTGAAAACGGATGAGAAGATCGTTGAACTTATGGAGCGTTATCAACGCATCAATATCAACGACACATCTCGTTGGAGTAATCAGGGTGCGATGTTTACACGTCAGCTTTGGAATATGCTTCAGCTTGCACGTGTTATTACTCAAGGAGCTTACAACCGTAATGAAAGCCGCGGGGCGCATTACAAGCCTGAGTTCCCAGATCGTAATGACGAGGATTGGTTGAAGACGACCGTCGCTATGTATGATAAAGAAAATAATAAACCAGTTTTCAGATATGACGATGTCGATACATCTTTCATCGAGCCACGGAAACGTGACTACTCGAAGAGTAAATAAAGGAGGTCATTGATGATGAGTGAAAACAAAACGATTACGTTTATAATTACCCGTCAAGACCACCCGGATGAGCCGTCTTATGAGGAGACATTCGAAATTCCATATCGTGAGAATATGAACGTCATCTCTGCTTTAATGGAAATCCGCCGTAATCCAGTGAATGCTAAAGGAGAAACTACAACGCCTGTTTACTGGGATATGGGTTGTCTTGAAGAAGTTTGTGGAGCCTGCTCTATGGTCATCAACGGAACACCGCGCCAATCGTGTACAGCTCTTGTTGACCAATTGGAACAGCCGATCCGCCTTGCACCTATGAAAACTTTCCCAATCAATCGTGACCTTGCGGTAGACCGAAGCCGCATGTTCGATTCTCTTAAGAAAGTTAAAGCTTGGATTCCAATTGATGGAACCTACGATCTTGGGCCTGGACCGCGTATGGCTGAAAGTAAACGCCAATGGGCTTATGAATTATCCAAGTGTATGACTTGCGGAGTTTGTTTGGAAGCTTGTCCTAATGTGAACAGTAAATCTGATTTCATTGGTCCGGCTCCACTTTCTCAAGTTCGCCTGTTTAACTCTCACCCAACTGGAGAATTGAACAAGAGTGAACGTCTGCAAACGATTATGGATGAAGAAGGCCTGATGGGCTGTGGAAACGCACAAAACTGTGTGGAGTCTTGTCCGAAAGGAATTCCATTGACGACTTCCATTGCGGCGTTGAACCGTGATACAGCGATCGAATCCTTCAAGAGCTTCTTCGGAAGTGACAAGCGTATATAAATAAAAGAAATAGAGAAGCCTCTGTACACATCGTACAGAGGCTTTTTCAATTGAAATTATTGGATGATAGGGGTTGTAGGGCTTGATGTGCGTAGTATAATAGATTTGATTGTATTTTAGTAAGGGTGGTCTTATGCGCAATTACAAATGGTCTCACTTATTCGTTTTACTATTTTTTATACTATCTTCTATATACCTTGTCACGATTGCTGTCACTCAACCCTTCCTTGGAATCGATCTTGAAAAGCAAGAAGATGGCTGGGTGATTTCGAACATTGATCGTGATAGTTGGGCTGAAAGACATGGAATTCCTTTAGACGCAGAAATTCTTTCTGTTGAAGGCGCTCCTCCGGAGGACCATTTTACCGTCTCCATGTTCAACGAGTTGGAAATGGCCGATTCATTTACGATCGGCGCTTCTGGTCAGGAAATTTTTTATGATGACATTTATCAATCCAGTCCTCAGCATTGGACATTGTACGTGATTTTCCCATGTTTGTTTTTTATAGCTATTCTAGGAATCTCTTATTTAGTCCATAAACGAGTACCTAAAAGGTATTCCGCTCATCAATTGATTTTATTCTTTCTGGCGATTGCGACAGGTTATATGAGTAATAGTGGAGCAATTCGCGATGATTTATATAGTTTATTTCTGAATACATCGTTATTCCTTACGGCTCCGGTTATTTTGATTCACTTTCTTTATAACTATTTTCGCGAACTCGATATTTATTGGTTTTCAAAAAAAATCCCTTATTTTTTGTATGGATTTGCTATCACCGTGTCAGTTTTGGAAAGTTATTTCTTAAGCACTCAAAATTATCCTGCATTTTTCGACCCTGTACCTCCCTGGCTCCTGCTGGGGCTGTACATTGTCTTGTTCTTTATTATTTACAGGGGACTCTATATCTTTAAGAAAGCTCCACAAGGCGCTATATTCAAATATGTCAGTGTAGGAATGACGGTGGCCTTCTTTCCATACATTTGGCTTTATCTCATACCAGCTCTGGTCATTGGGGAGAAAATCATTACGCTGGAGGTAGGTGCAGTCTTTTTAATTGCCCTTCCTATAACGTTCATGTATCTCGTTACTAGAGAGAGATTGATTGATATTGATTTTGTCATGAGCCGGGTTCGGTATTCGGTGTTTTTATCGATTGCTCCTAGTATTTTTCTGACAGTCGTTTTTGCGTGGTTTGTATCTTCACAGCTCCCGATGATCACATATGTACAGGTTTATTTGCTTGTGCACTTATTCTTAATTGCCTTTCTTTCAATAAAAGAAGTATTGGATTCACGACTTCAGCGCTTTTTGTTCTCCGCTCGGTACAGCTATCAAGAGAGTATGCACCGTATGTCTAAGGATATGAAGGACCAATCCAATGCCGTCGACTTGATGAAGGTAATGAGAAGTGAAATTAATAATGTGTTAAGTGTGCGGGATATGTATATCTTTTCTAAACATAACAAAAGGAATTTGTATTGTGTCTACGATCAGGTTCCTGACGATATTCTGATGGAAATTGAAGAACAGCTGACGGATCATAGTTATGATATCGGATCGATCATCGAAACAGATAAAGGGTTCGGGGTCATTGTCGGCTTCTCTTTACAAAAATTGACGATGCTCTGGTGTGAAGGGAAGAAGGATTACACTAAATTGAATCGTGATGAGAAAACCTATTTACAAACCATATCTCACAATGCGAATATCGCGATCGAGAATATGAATTTGATTGAGGATCTAGTTAAAGAGCTGCGCAGGTTGAAAAACAATCAGACCCAAAAGTATCCGACCTGGCTTTCAAGACTGTTGTTCACCATTGCTGAGAATCAAAGGAAACAGCTGTCGATTGATCTTCATGATACGGTATTGCAAGAGCAATTGTACCTTTACAGAAGAATGGATGATTTAATTGGACAAAGGAATGACCTGCCTCCAACGTTGCATGCTGAACTGGTCATGTATAAAGAGTCGCTGCTCGACAGCATTCATTTGATCAGAGAGACCTGTAATGAACTACGTCCGGCGTTCATAGAGGAATTAGGCCTCGTGCAATCGTTGAAAAACCTCATCCATCAGTATCAGCTCCGTTCGAACTTCACGGTTTACTTCTCTGATGAACGGTTTGAAGCTGAAATGGATCAAGAACACATCTTGGCCATTTTCAGAATCGTGCAGGAGTTGCTGACAAACGCGATGAAACATTCCGATGCAAAGATTGTGAAACTATCTTTATCTGAAGATGATGATCAAGTCGTATTGCTATATTCGGACAATGGAAAAGGGATGGACTTTTCTTTCCAGCGTGACTTGTTCTCTCATATCGGATTGTCAGGAATCGAACAACGGGTGAACGGACTGAATGGAAGTATGAAAATAGAAACGGCCCCAGGAGAAGGATTCAAAGCTATTATTTCCTTCCCTATTGCTGTTAAAAAGGAGGTTCAAGTGTGACCAAAGTATTAATTGTCGACGATCACCCCGCTGTAGGTGCGGGGACAAAATCGATGTTAGAGCAAGAATCAGATATGAAAGTAGATGTCATTGAAAGAAGCGATGTTGTAGAAGATCATCTTGAACAAAATGAGTACGATGTTCTTTTGCTAGATTTGTATATGCCGGGAATGAATGGGATTGAACTTGCTAAAAGTCTTCGTAAGACCCATCCAGACTTGATTCTCCTCATTTACACAGGCTTTGACTTAAGCACCCACTTTAATATGCTGGTGGAAGCGGACATCAATGGATTTGTAAGCAAGACCGCCACGAGCGAAGAGCTGCTTACCGTTATCCGATGCGCCCTAAGGGATGAAGTAGTGATTCCATTGCATTTATTTAAACAGCTGAGACGGGCTGAAGCGAGTGTCAGTCAGCCTAATGAAACACAAGAAGGGACGAGCCTTTCGCTCAATGAAAAAGAGCAAAAGATCCTTAAAGAGGTCGCTTCTGGGTTCACAAATCGAGAAATTGCCCAAGCCCTTCATATGTCCCAGCGAAGTGTGGAATACACACTCACAGGGATATTTAATAAACTAAATGTACGATCAAGGACAGAGGCCTTATTCAAAGCTCAGGAACTCGGGCTTGTGTCTAAATCCTAATCGAGTGGCACAGGGCCGAGATTCAAGACATACGATACATTGACTAAATAATTCCCCTCGACGCTCAGGACAACAAGGAGGGGTACGCTTGTGAAGGAGGACGGCTATCGGCCAACACAAATTCTTACCAAGCGGGAGCGAGAAGTTTTCGAGCTTCTGGTGCAAGACAAGACGACAAAAGAGATCGCAAAAGAGCTTTTCATTTCAGAGAAGACTGTGCGTAATCACATCTCAAATGCAATGCAAAAGCTGGGAGTAAAAGGACGCTCTCAGGCAGTTGTAGAACTGCTACGTATGGGTGAACTGGAATTATAATCTCCGCAGATCAGCAGATGGATTGTAGAATGAGATGAAGAAGTCCTTTCAGGTGTTGGGTGAATAGGAACAATACCTGAAAGGGTTTTTTGTCGCCAAACAAACGTTTACCTTGAATTTTTCTTCGTAAACCGTGAGAATGGAGTTTACAGAGTATTATTGTGAGGAGTGCTGAATGTGTCAAAACCACACCAGACGTCCATGATCGCAGATGTTGAAAAAGAATTACGATACATATCTGGCATCATTAAACAAAGAGGACGAGTAATTTTAAATAATTATCCGATTACTGCGCCGCAATTTGTTGCTTTACAGTGGCTGATGGATAAAGGAGATATGACAATCGGGGAATTGTCCAATTACATCCACCTCGCCTGCAGCACAACGACTGATCTTGTTGACCGTATGGAAAAGAATGAGCTGGTCGAGCGCGTAAGAGATTCAAGAGACCGCAGAGTCGTAAGGATTCATGCATTGGAAAAAGGCGAACAGATCATCCATGAAGTGATTGAAAAACGCCAGGATTATTTAGAAGAAGTGTTGAAGGACGTTCCGGAAGATGATGTCCATCAATTGAACCAGTTGCTGCATGTGCTTCATGAAAAAATGCGGGACGCGGATGAGGAAAAAATCAACTAAGAAATAAAAGAGGGATGCATTGTGACACAGCCGATAGGAGTCATTGATTCAGGCGTAGGCGGATTGACCGTTGCACGGGAGCTTATGCGTCAGTTGCCAAGAGAAACATTCATCTATTTAGGAGATACGCTTCGTTGTCCATACGGCCCAAGATCCGAGCAGGAAGTGCGGGCGTTTACTTGGCAGATGGTAAATTATCTTTTAGAAAAAAATATAAAAATGTTAGTCGTAGCATGTAATACGGCTACAGCCTATACATTGAACGAACTCCAGGAAAAGTTGTCGATCCCGGTCATTGGGGTTATTGAACCGGGTGCCAGAGCAGCGATCAAAGTCAGTAAGAACAAGCGGATTGGCGTCATTGGTACAGAAGGTACGATCAAAAGCCGCGCGTATCCAAATGCGCTGAAATCGATCGACCAGAGTATTCGAGTAAACGACCTGGCGTGTCCTCCATTTGTTCCGATGGTGGAAGAAGGCATGCTCTCTGGACCTGAAGCGGAGGGCGTTGTTTCCCGTACATTGAAACCGCTCAAAGATATGAACCACATTGATACACTCATTCTTGGTTGTACACACTATCCGCTCATCAAAGATTTGGTACAGAACGAGATGGGGAGTCACATTCAAGTCATTAGTTCAGGTGAAGAGACAGCAAGAGAAGCAAGCTTGATTCTTGCCTACAACAACCTTCTGGAAAAGAAAACAAAAACCCCTGTCCACGAGTTTTATACGACGGGAGATATGGAGAAATTCCGTCTTGTGGCGAACAGCTGGTTTGATGAACCCGTCAAAATTTTAAGAATGGTTGAACTTCATCACGTACAAAGCTCTGCAATCTAATACAGGGCTTTTTTCTTTGATTACAAAATTTCATTCCTTGGTCTAATCCTTTTCGGGGCTCGTATATATGGTAGTACAATCTATCTCGGGAGGGAATCGTATGAAAACGCTCGGTTTTAAACCCATTCTACTAGCGATCTTTTTATTATTGACTATAGGACTTCTATCTGGATGCTTATTCGAAGGAGAACAATCCTTAGAAAAAATGGATGATCCAGATAAGGCGACAGCGACAGATCCGGCAGCGGATACCGAAGAACCTGAGCCTGGAACAGAAGGAGAACAATCTGGAGAAGCACCAGAAGGGACAGAACAAGATACATCTTCTGAAACAGTAGCTCGTGAAATTTACCTCATGGATGAAAGCGGCATGGTCGTTCCTCAAACCCTCCAATTGCCAGCTTCTGAAGAAGTCGCTAAACAATCATTAGAGTATCTAGTGAAAGATGGTCCTGTAACCGATTTACTTCCAAATGGTTTTCAAGCTGTACTTCCAGCAGGAACAGAAGTCCTTGGATTGAACCTTGAATCTGACGGCACAATGGTTGTCGATGTTTCCGAGGATTTCAAAAATTATGAGGCGAAGGATGAACAAAAAATCCTTCAGGCGATGACGTACACGCTCACTCAATTCGATAACGTGAAGCGGATTAAATTATGGATCAATGGTCACGAACAATCAGTCATGCCTGTGAATGGGACCCCGATTGTTGATGGGGTTTCCCGTTCAGACGGGATCAATAACCACGTAGGCGATCAAACGGATGTCATCAACAGCCAGGCCGTCACCGTTTACTTCCCTGCTCAAAACGGGGAGGAAGTCTATCAAGTTCCAGTCACGACTCGTGTGAAAAAAGGGGACGATCTATACTCTGCAGTCGTCCAAGCGTTGTTGAAGGGTCCTGAGTTTGGAACATCCTTGCTTCAGCCCTTTAACGAAGGAGCGGAAGTAGTAAGCACGAAGTTGGATTCTGGCGTTCTTACTTTATCCTTTAACGAATCGATCCTCACAGGTCAGGATAAGGAAAAGCAGTCCCTGTCTGATGAGGCGCTTGCTAGTCTTGTTATGAGCCTTACAGATTTATCAGATGTAGAATCCGTATCTGTTGAAGTCGAAGGCGTCGAACAAGTAATGAGTGAATCAGGGGAACCTCTTGCTGAGCCTGTCACACGTTCGGATATTACCAAAGCGGAAAGTCTATAACCTTTATTTCCTAAAAGGCATCTCAAAGATTCTGCTCTTGAGGTGCCTTTTTATTATGCCTATGCTCGCCAGTCTTCACTACCGAGGAGATATAAATTGTGTTAAGATGGGCTAGGATAAAGGTGAACGAAAAGGAGGGCGTTATCGGTGAGAAATGATCATCGAAAAGTCAATGAACTAAGAACTGTTACGATAGAGACTGATTATGTCAAACATCCAGAAGGATCTGTATTAATCAGCTTTGGGGATACAAAAGTCATCTGCAATGCGAGTGTCGAGGACCGAGTGCCTCCTTTCTTACGCGGACAAGGAAAAGGGTGGATCACAGCAGAATACGCGATGCTGCCACGTGCAACAGAGCAAAGAAACATCCGTGAATCTTCGAAAGGAAAAGTTTCCGGAAGAACGATGGAAATCCAACGCCTGATC
>NZ_JRNX01000778.1 GCF_000786645.1 Halobacillus sp. BBL2006 | reverse complement strand
GCCAAGCCATTCCAGGCAAAGCATATTTGGGCATGGCGACTTTGCCTTCGTTTTCCAAAATTTTAGATTCAGTAGAATCGAAATCTTCCACTCCCATTGTGCAGGCATAGGCGTTCAATGCTTGGTTTAATTCTGGTGGAGCACTCTGCCGTTGCATCAACGCCCCGTTGATTCCCGGCTCCTTTTCTTCGCCAGTCACCGCTCCAAAATAAGGCATCCCAGCATATTCACTCCAATCTTCAAATTTCCATCCAAATACCTCTCCATAAAATTTCTTAGCCCGTTCCATATCATCGACATGAATTTCGAAATGAACGATTCTACCCATAAACTTCCTCCTTATAAAACCTGATTAAGTATTCTAGTCTATGTATTCTGTCAATAGATTAGATAATCCTTCTAAGTCTAGTAAGTATTCATGGCAACTGCTTACAAATAATAAAATAAATGATACTTTTTAATAGAAATTCGGTAATGACCAAAGCGTATGGCCAAGCAACCACCAAACAAAGTCATAATAGATCCATTCTCCCTTTGGTCCAAATCCTAGGAGGGTGAAATCATAAATAAGGAGATCAAGAGTGAACATATGTGGTGCAGCCGTTCTTCCGCCGATCCATAGAGTCCTTATTTACAAAAGACCTGATTTTCTATCGTGCTTAAAAAACCCGAAATATAAATGAGATAGAGTTAAGTTAGTTTTCCATAACCTTCTTTACAAAGCAATTTACTTCACTTCTATGGAAAAAGCATAATTTCCATCTCCTTTTTCCCAATTCGCTTTAACATAGTAATAATGAACACCTTTCTCTTTAGGTGCCACTAAGGCGTCATTTTCTAATTCAATTTCCTTATTTCTATTTTCATCAACCCACTTCTCCACTGTTAATGATCCATCAATCGGTTCTTTCTCAAATGTTATTTTTATTTCTTCGTTTGGAGATACTTTAGTTGGTTTATGTTGTTCAGCCATTTCTAATGGATTAGCGTATACTTTATCCACACACTGGGCTGAGGTAGAACCTTCCCAACAATAAGAACCCTGTGTGGTCGGAATTTTTGCCCCTCTCTCTGATACTACACTTGGAGATGGTGGTTCCAGTTCATCTTGTGAGTCTGAAATAAATAAAACTGACACAAATACACCTATGACAATTAATCCTATTAAACTTAGTACAACTATATTTTTTATTGCCTTCACCTCTTTACGAAAATGAAACGTCTAAGCATTACAGAAAGGTACAATCATTACATAAGCTCTTGCTTTAGTTTCTGGGGGCACCAAGCATGACCGCTACACCTATAAGGCAAATCGCAGCCCCAAGAAAATCATATGTATCCGGCGTTTTCTTATCAATTACCCATCCCCAAAGAACGGATAAGACAATGAACACCCCACCATAAGCAGCGTAAACTCTTCCGAAGGATGGAAATGATTGAAAGGTAGCGATCACTCCATATAAGGTAAGCGAGAGTCCCCCAGCAGCTCCAAAATACAGCGGCTTTGCTTCTCTAAGCCATAACCAGATCAAATATCCTCCTCCAATTTCGGCAACACCAGCAAATAAAAAGAGCAAAATCACACTAACCATCCGTCTCCCCCCTTTATTTAGGATCCTGCAAAGCTTTAAGCTTATTTTACATTAAAACAGGAACTTATATGAAACACACTTTACTATTGATGAATTTTTCAGATACATAAATTCTATATGCCTGATTCTCCTTCATTATTTTTCTAAAACGAAAATATAAACGTATAAATGCAAAAAAGAAGCAACGGATCAAAAATCCGTTGCTTCCGTAGTATAATTACCAGCTTGCTTTTTTAACACCAGGAACCTGGCCTTTGTGGGCATATTCTCTGAAAGCAATGCGTGACATATTGAATTTTCTCATATACCCACGCGGACGGCCGGTGATTTCACAGCGTCCATTCAAACGAGTTGGCGAAGAATCACGGGGAAGCTTGTTTAAGGTTTCATAGTCCCCTTTAGCCTTCAGCTCTTTTCGAAGGTCTGCATATTTCGCGACCATTTCTTGACGCTTTTTTTCTTTAACGACTTTTGATTTTCTAGCCATAAGGTATGATCTCCCTTCTTAAATTTATTCTTATAGCTTTATACTGTTTATTTTTTCGGTGTGCAATAATAGTAATCGTTACTGATTGAAATAGACAAAAATATATCGCGCGTTTTTTCCGACGCACGATCACGGAATTTAATAGTAACGATTACGATTTATTTTATATCATTTATCCTAGTTTGTAAAGTCCTCTGGGTTTAGAGACGGGAAGGGCCTTGCAGCAGTCGCTTCTGAATCCAAATCGCAGCGATCGCTCCCTCCCCCATAGCCGCTGTGACCAATTCTGAATGAGCTGCAACATCCCCCGCTGCCCATAGACCAGGAACACTTGTCATTTTTGTATGAGTATCTACCTTAAGATGATGCTTTCCATTCATTTCTGCTCCCAATTTATCTGCCAAATCTGAACAAACTGTGTTCCCGCCAAAAGCTAAGAACCCTTTCTCGGCGGTTATCATTTGGCCGTCCATCGTCTCTACACTCGACAAATTTCCGTTATCATGGTTGATTCTTTTTATCTTTACTTCTTGGATAGAGATGTTTATTTTCTTCAATGCCGCGCGCCGCTTCTCTGAGATAACCGCCCCATCGTGGTTGATATAACTAATGTCTTCACTCCAGTAATAAATCGCCTCGGACATTGCTG
>NZ_JRNX01000777.1 GCF_000786645.1 Halobacillus sp. BBL2006 | reverse complement strand
CTGGCGGCGAGCTCGCCGGGGTACCGGGGCTGATTTTGGCTGTTCCTGTTCTTACCTTTATTAAAGTCATCTTTTCAGAAATTCGGACCGGGCGTATGAACATTGACAGATAAACGACAGTTATCTATAATAGCGCATATCAAGACTATATGAACGATCGAACACTTAGAAGGAAAAAAGTATGCAATACTCCATAAGAAGAGAGGCATTCTCTAAGGCTGAGAAGAGTGCTATGGATCAGGTTGCTGAAAGCTATTCCAGAGTGCGGCTAATCCCCGCCGTTGTCACGCCACGTTACAGGCGTTCAAGGTGATAGACGATTCAAGTCTATAATCAGGGTGGTACCGCGGATTTTAGCTCCCGTCCCTGCCAATTTTGGGCAGGAACGGGAGCTTTTCGTTTGTATAGAGTTCATTATGATACTTTTCATACATTATTAAGGAGGTATAAATCGATGAAATCATTAACATCAGCTGATGTACGTCAAATGTTTTTAGACTTTTTCAAAGAAAAAGGTCACGGGGTCGAGCCAAGTGCTTCTTTGGTCCCTCATGAAGACCCGACACTATTATGGATTAACAGTGGGGTCGCTACGTTAAAGAAATACTTTGATGGTCGAGTGACTCCTGAGAATCCAAGAATCGTCAATGCTCAAAAGTCCATTCGGACAAATGACATAGAAAATGTAGGTTTCACCGCTCGACACCATACATTCTTCGAAATGCTTGGGAACTTCTCTATAGGAGATTACTTTAAAGAAGAAGCGATTGTATGGGCATGGGAATTTCTGACGAGTGACAAATGGATCGGGTTCGCTCCGGAGAAACTTGCCGTCACTGTCCATCCTGAAGATGACGAAGCGTTCGCAATCTGGAGAGACAAAGTCGGACTGGACGAAGAACGTATCATCCGTATTGAAGAAAACTTTTGGGATATTGGTGAAGGACCAAGTGGACCTAATACGGAAATCTTTTATGATCGCGGAGAAAAGTATGGAAACGATCCTCAGGACCCAGAATTGTACCCAGGTGGTGAAAATG
>NZ_JRNX01000776.1 GCF_000786645.1 Halobacillus sp. BBL2006 | reverse complement strand
CTTATCGGTCCAATTGTATCAGGAATCTGACT
This sequence comes from Halobacillus sp. BBL2006, assembly GCF_000786645.1. GTDB lineage: Bacteria > Bacillota > Bacilli > Bacillales > Halobacillaceae > Halobacillus. Next base: position 2,928 of record NZ_JRNX01000776.1, on the reverse strand, counting down.
GTGGAACAAAGCAAGGAACCTTGTAATCTGCCCTTCAGCAAGCACTTCATAGACGATATCCGCCTGGCTCAGTCCGGACTGTGGTCTTGCCTTCGTATGGTTGTTGACCATCGCTGCGATTACTCTATGATCGACCGCTTCATCAGCAGCTTCACCTGTTAATGGATAAACTGCACCCATTTGTTCTTTTTCTTGAGAGCCTTCTGTCTCTTTTGGCTCTTGATTCGAGGCCGTCTCTTGATCCTTTTCAGGTTCTTCATTCGTCCCTGCACAAGCACTGAGCAGGAGTATAGAGAAGACCGCGACGCTCAGAAAAGCAAGCTTTCTCATTATAGCACTTCCCTGTTTTTAATGTTCCCCTCTTTCATTTTAACGCATTATCGAAGGAAAGAGTACCTCTTTCTTTTTCACATCCATGATTCCAAGTGGAGTAATCCGGATATATGGAAGGTGCATCGACGATAAGAAAAGCAGCGTATATACAGGATCTGTAAAGGAGAACCCGTGGACTTTCAATTGCTTTTTCAACTCTGATTCTTCGTCCATCAACTCTGGAAGAGGTAAATCAGACATGACGCCGCCTAAAGGAAGAGGAAGCTCGAAAACCACTTCTCCCTGATCAACGAGAACAATTCCGCCCCCAAGTTCATTCATGCGCTTGAACGCTTGCTTCATATCAGCGCGCGATTTTCCGATTAGAATAAGATCACCTGTATTCGAATAAGAACTGACGATGGCTCCTAATGAACTTGTAAAGCCTTTCAGAAGCGTATTGACGGTCCATTCTCCGTCTCGATCCATCAGCATGAGGAACGCTTCATCTGTCTCATGAGGCAAACGTTCGGCTGAAGCATCGATATCGATCGCATACGGCTTCATAATGACATCGTTGACCATCTCCATTCCAATGGGCATGGAGAACTGCATGTCCTGCTCTGTCACTTCCCAATCCAAACTCAGAGGTTCAATCCCGTTTTTCCCCCATGGAATCGCCGTTTTCCCATCGAGCATTTCTTCGTCACGCTTCACCCACTCTCCTTTCGCAATGACCGAATGAGGCGTCGGGTCATTCGGGTCAGATAAAAAATTGAGATGAGCCACACGTCCTGCGTTGATACTTCCGACTCGATTTTCGATACCAAAGTGACGGGCCGGTTGATAAGTCGCCATCATATAAGCATCAATCGCTGGAACACCGGCGTCCATAGCAATTTTAATACATGGATTGATCAGTCCTTCACGATAAAATTCAGGCGTCGATCCATCTGTGGTGTACATCATATGGTCGTAATGCGTATGATTTTTTTCTTGAAGACCTTTCAAAATATTTGGAAGGTCCGGTCGGATGGAAGAATAGCGAAGCCCTGTCTGATAGCCGACTTCCAGCCGTTTGATCACATCGTCTGCTGTCATCGATTCATGCTCAGAATCCATGCCGAGCAGTCTCATTTTGACCAGCGTCTTTTGTGAAGCGCCAGGCAAATGAGCTTCAAGTGGTTTTCTCGCCCGCTTCGTCTCCTGCATCCAATGAAGGATTTGTTCGTCGCCTCCGAAGAGTACATCCGGCCACGCGGTTAGTTCTCCGCCTTGTATGACAGCATCATGCTCGATCCAGGATAATACCTGCTCATCGAAGCGCTGCTTGTCTTCATCACTCAGCACCGATTGGGGATCAAAACGAGCCCACCAGTACATCGTTGCCGGCAAATTCATAAACTCTTCAAGCAAAGAAAACGCTTTCTCTTTTTCCGTTAAAAAAAGCCACATAAGATTATCGTTAATCAGAGTTGTGGTCCCTGTCCGAGCTGAATATTCCGCCAAGCTTCGGGGATTATATAACTGAAACGGATGGGCGTGCGGCTCAATATAGCCCGGGACAATATAACTGTCCTTCCCATCGATGATTTCTGTTCCGTCTGTATTGGCAGGAAGCTCTGGACCGGTATAGAGGATACGATCCTCATAAAGCCAAATGTGTCCTGTCATCCATTGTTTCATATATACGTTCAAGTATGTCGTATTTTTGATCAGTTTGGTTGGCGCCTGTGTGCCATCAATGACAGCTGCATGTTCACGAAGCTGCCGATTACGCCAACGGAATCGTGTTTCATTCATGGAGCGTCCTCCCTTGTTTCAATATGTTCTATCGTAACACACGAACACCCCATCTTGCTAAGGAGGAACTCACGTGATACCAAATATCGGGATCATTAACTCTATGGTTCGAATTACCGCAGGATTAAGCATGCTTACTTTTTTAACGATGCAAGGCCATAAACAGGAAGATTCATTCGTTCAACGGATGATGGTCGTGATCGCTGCTATGAAAGTGGCAGAAGGAATCGTTGGCTACTGCCCAATGAAAGCCATGTATGATGAAATGGTTTATGAGCATGACGGGTTAGAGGAAGATTGGGAGCAGGAGTTTCCTAAGGAAGTGTAAAGCTTCTTGCTTCATTTTCCGAGGCTTAAGCGCTGTTTAGCAAAAATAATAAAAGGACGGGGAGTCTCCCGTCCTTTCCATAAAGGATGAATAATGTATGGATTTCTTAGAATATTTTACAGACGTCGGCTTCGTAGTCGTCACCATCATCGGTACCTTGGCTGCTTTACTTTACGTAGGGGTGCGTCGACGAAATCGATGAAAGACCAATGTCACGTCTGTAATAAAAATCTTTATTTCCTTCGAACATCTGCAAATGTTCGTACACCTCTTCCAGTGCTTGAGGCAGACTTTTCTCTTTCGCTCCAACGAGCAGCACACGCCCTCCACTGGATACATACCCATGCTCACTATTTTCCGTACCGGCATGGACCGTATAGACGTGACTCTTTCCATTTATAACAGGTACTGGCCGCCCTTTCTCATATCCCCCCGGATATCCGCTCGAAGCAACGACAACACCTGCGCAAGCCTGGTCCGCCCAG
>NZ_JRNX01000775.1 GCF_000786645.1 Halobacillus sp. BBL2006 | reverse complement strand
CGCCGTGCCGATGGTTACAAACCGAGAGAGTTTTTCTTGTTCCATCTTTTCAATGATTAAAGGAATAGCTTTGGAAAGGGTATCTGTTTTATCTGTGGAAAGAGCGCTGAAAACTAGATCACAATCTTTTAATGTTTTCTGTACATTTGAAGGGTTTGTTACGTCGCCTACTATCCAAGAGGCACCTTGAATTAATCTTTCTGCCTTTTTTTCATCGCGGACAAGCGCTGAAACTTCCCAACCCTCGTTCAATGCATTTTTAATTACTTGGCTGCCGACACGTCCGGTTGCACCAAAAACAGCTAATTTCATATTCTCACCTCAAATATATTGTAAAGATTTTTTATGTTCGATCGATTCTAGTCTGTTATTTGCTAAGCTTAATTCAATCTGTTCTATTGGGGGAAGCCGATGAAAAAGAAACCTGTATGGAGTTGGATGCTTTATGACTTTGGAAACTCAGCATTTGCTACGACGATCATGGCTGCCGTCCTGCCTGTATTTTATTATGATGTAGCAGCCAAAGGAGTTCAAGATTCACTTGCCACCAGCTATTGGGGGTATTCCCAGTCTATCGCTGTATTAATCGTAGCTGTATTAGCTCCAATTCTTGGGGCGATCGGAGATTATTCGGCTGCAAAGAAGAAGTTCTTAATGTTTTTTGCTTTCATGGGGATGATTGCAAGTATTCTTCTTGCGTTCGTAGGTGAGGGAGATTACCTGTTCGCTTCTTTTCTCCTTATAATCGGAACGATAGGCTTTTCAGGGAGTAACGTATTTTACGACGCTTTTCTTCCAGAAGTGGCGGATGAAAGTGAAATGGACAAGGTCTCAGCCTGGGGATTCGCCTTCGGATATATAGGGGGAGGTGTACTGCTTGCGATTAATTTGCTCATGATCATGAAATATCAATGGTTTGGAATGCCGGATGCTTTAGCAGGTACCCATCTTGCGTTTATTTCTGTAGGAGTCTGGTGGCTGGTTTTCAGTATACCGCTGTTTAAAAATGTGGTGGAAGAGAAAAAATCAAACCCTAAGCGTACAGCATCCTACGCGTCGATTGGATTCAAAAGAATTGGGAGAACCCTGAAGGAATTGAACCAGTTTAAACAACTTTTATTATTTTTGCTCGCATTTTGGTTATTCAATGATGGCATTTCTACGATCATTAAAATGGCTACCATTTATGGCCGTGATATTGGCATTGATAGTACGGCACTGATCACTGCACTGTTAATTACACAGTTCGTTGGTATTCCTTTTGCTTTTCTCTTTGGCTGGCTTGCTGATAAAATCACTGCGAAACGCGCGTTAATGTTAGCATTGACGATCTACCTGCTGATCGTTGGGTTAGGATATTTCATGACTTCCGCTATACATTTTTACATTCTCGCTATCTGTGTAGGGTTCGTTCAAGGCGGGGCTCAGTCGTTAAGTCGTTCAATATTCGGAAAAATGGTACCGAGAGACAGACATGGAGAGTTTTTCGGGTTTTACGGGATATCTTCAAAATTTGCGGCCATATTCGGACCGTTTGCTTTTGCTCTGGTAGGTCAATTGACGGGATCCAGCCGTCTAGGCATCTTATCTCTTATCGTCTTTTTCCTAGGTGGAATGATTCTCTTACGGATGGTAGATGTTGAAAAAGGTATCCAAGAAGCGAAAGAACATACGAATTCTGCACAGGAAACGACCGTTCATTCTTGAACAGAGGGTATGCTTGGTTAAATAGATCTAGCCAAATCAGATTTATGAATGTTATTCAACATAATTGCAGGATTGTGGAAGACTCAGTTTCGAGATATTCGGGATTCGTTGCTGTATTTATAGTCAGGGGT
>NZ_JRNX01000774.1 GCF_000786645.1 Halobacillus sp. BBL2006 | reverse complement strand
ACTCACACGAATGTCTGGAAACTGAGTCTTCAAGATATGGGAGCTTTACTGATATGAAAAACCACTGAAAAGACATACAAAAATGCCTCTGAGAACGACTTCAGAGGCATTTTTATTATTGAATTCGATTTTTAAGCTCTTCCGCTTTATCTGTCTTTTCCCAAGGGAACTCAACATCCGTACGGCCGAAGTGCCCGTAGGCAGCTGTTTGACGATAAATCGGACGTCGCAAATCCAGCATTTTAATAATGCCAGCAGGGCGTAGGTCAAATAGATCTCTTACAGCCTCCACCAATTTCTCTTCACTAACTTTACCGGTACCAAATGTATTAATAGCAATCGATACTGGCTGAGCTACTCCGATAGCATATGCCAGCTGAACCTCTACCGTATCTGCAAGGCCAGCTGCTACAATGTTCTTCGCTACATAACGAGCTGCATAGGCAGCGGAACGGTCAACTTTAGTAGCATCTTTGCCGCTGAACGCACCTCCACCATGCCGGGCGTATCCACCATAAGTATCAACGATAATCTTTCTACCAGTAAGTCCAGCATCACCTTGTGGACCCCCAATGACAAAACGTCCTGTAGGGTTAATAAAGTATTTCGTATGATCGTCAATTAGATGAGAAGGAACGACCGGGTCAATGACTTCAGCTTTTATGTCTTTTTTGATCTGATCGAGGGTAATTTCCTCCGCGTGTTGAGTAGAGATCACGATTGTATCCACACGGACAGGCTGATCATTCTCATCGTATTCAATGGTGACTTGAGTTTTGCCATCTGGACGTAGATATTCGAGTGTACCGTCGTTACGAACATCAGATAAGCGTTTTGAAAGTTTATGCGCTAAGGAAATCGGTAGCGGCATCAATTCTTTAGTTTCATTGTTTGCAAACCCGAACATAAGCCCCTGGTCACCTGCACCAATAGCCTCGATTTGATCATCGCTCATTTGCCCTTCTCTAGACTCATAAGCAACATCTACTCCTCCAGCAATATCTGGGGATTGTTCATCAATAGCAGTCAGAACGGCACATGTATCTGCATCAAAACCATATTTGGCTCTCGTATAGCCAATGTCTTTGATGGTCTGACGTACGATGGCTGGTATATCTACATAAGTATTGGTACTGATTTCTCCCGAGACCAATACGAGACCTGTAGTTACCGTTGTTTCACATGCGACCCTCGCATTTGGGTCGTTCTTTAAAATTTCGTCTAAAATTGCATCAGAAATCTGATCACAAATTTTATCTGGATGTCCTTCGGTTACAGATTCTGATGTGAATAACCGGCGATTGGCAGGCATTCTCTAAAACTCCTCCTTCTGAAAGTTCAATGGATTAGACGGAACTCTTTACCAGTATGTGCAGAAACTAAGATCAGTTTCCTAATAGGTTTGATATCATATTCTCGCCCTCCCTAAAAAAATCGAAAAGGGAGAATCAAGATGGTTGTCTGTTATGGATCATTTCCTTATATAAAAGAAAAAACCCTTCCTGACTTAGAGGAAAGGGGCTGCTTCCTTTCGCTCTTATCGTCCAAGGAGCAATCATTCTCCTTGCTTCAGGTTAGCACCATGTCATACAAAATGACGGGTTGCCGGGCTTCAAAGGGCCTGTCCCTCCACCAACTCTGGATAAGAGAGTTTCCGTTCTTGCATATCGTATCGAAATCCATGTTCAATGTCAATCAAATAACTATGGTTTAGACAAGGTACAAGTACCATTCTTGCACTTGTTTTTGAATAGCTTATATCTGTTGCGAGCTACTAGTGAATATAACGGTTTACCGATCATCCCGCTTCCAGGAATAGAAAATATTAAACCTAGGATAAACGTAAGTGGACATTTTCTCATAAGATAAGTAACTGCATCATAGCCCTTCATTTCATAACCCGTTGGAAATCGCACATGTAATTCCTGATTGATCGCCTTTCTCTGATAGTCCGATAGATCAGTAAACTTCTCGTATTCCTGGAGTGAAATCCACTCCATTTTCGCCATCCAATCCAACTTTTGAAAAAATCTTTTTGATTGGTTACACAAGTAACAAGCACCATCATAAAGTACGATCGGTTTGTTCATTATTTCACAACCTTTCTATTTACATTTTATCAAATAAAAGGATAAAATAAAGTGAAAGCATTTTCATGAATAGTATGGATTAATAATATGAATGTGTTATACTAATGTTCAGATTAAGTACTTAGCTTCTTTAAATTCTTTAACAAAGGCGGGTAGACACATATGAGTGCCATTAACCAAATGTCAGAATTAAACCTTTTATTAGCACAGGAGCATGTCCACCACCAATTATCTGTACCTCAGTTAGTGGAGAAAATCTTAGAACGCCACGAAGGTACACTTACTAATAAAGGAGCGATCCAAGCCACTACTGGAGCTTACACGGGACGTTCTCCTAAAGATAAATTCATCGTGAAGGATGATGTCTCCGCTGATAAAGTTGACTGGGGTAAAGTAAATCAACCGATAGATGAGAATACCTTCATCACCCTTTACCACAAAGTGCTGGATTACCTGAAAGACCGTGACGAGTTATTCTCTTTTAAAGGATTTGCCGGAGCTGATGAGAAGTTCCGTTTACCGATTCGTGTCATTAATGAATTTGCATGGCACAACCTGTTTGCGCATCAAATGTTCATCCGCCCTGAGGAAGATGAAGTAGATCAATTGGAATCAGAGTTCACCGTGATATCCGCTCCTACTTTTAAAGCCGTACCTGAAGTAGATGGAACAAACTCTGAAGCGTTCATCATGGTTTCCTTCAAACACCGTATCGTTTTAATCGGCGGAACAGAATACGCAGGAGAAATCAAAAAATCTATTTTCTCTGTCATGAATTATATACTTCCACAAAAAAATGTTTTACCGATGCACTGTTCAGCGAATGTAGGGAAAGAAGGCGATGTAGCCTTATTCTTCGGTCTCTCTGGTACAGGTAAAACCACTTTATCGGCCGACCCACATCGCAGATTGATCGGTGATGATGAACACGCCTGGTCCAATTATGGCATCTTCAACATTGAAGGTGGATGCTATGCGAAGTGCATCAATTTAGCGGAAGAAAAAGAACCTCAGATTTTTAACGCGATCCACTTTGGTTCCGTGTTAGAGAATGTCGTTCTAAAACCAAACAGTCATACTCCGGATTATGATGATACGAGTTTAACTGAAAATACAAGAGCTGCTTATCCAATCGATCACATTGATAACATCATTCGCCCTAGTATTGCCGGACACCCTAACGCGATCATCTTCCTTACGGCGGACGCTACCGGAGTGCTTCCACCGATTAGTAAACTGTCGAAAGAGCAAGCCATGTACCATTTCCTTAGCGGATATACGAGTAAGCTTGCCGGAACGGAACGTGGGATCACTGAACCTCAAGCCACATTCTCTGCTTGTTTCGGTTCACCATTCCTTCCGCTTGCACCTTCCACATATGCGGAAATGCTTGGTGAGAAAATCGATCAATTCAATGCAGATGTCTACTTGGTGAATACCGGTTGGACTGGAGGCGCATATGGTGAAGGCTCCCGTATGAAGTTATCCTATACCCGTTCCATGATTCAAGCCGCTCTAGAGGGCGAACTCTCTTCAGTAGAAACGTACACGGATCCATTTTTCGGATTGAGTATTCCAACTCATTGTCCAGGTGTCCCTGATGACGTTCTTATACCTAAAAAGACGTGGGATAATCCTGATCAATATGATGAACATGCTAAGGAACTAGCGAACAAGTTCCACAAAAACTTTAAAAAATTTGTCTACGCCAGTGAAGATATAAAAATGGCTGGACCTGCCTACAACAGGTAGTAAATTATGTTTCCTCATCTCCTCATATAAATGGAGAGCGCGCACGGCAACCGTGCGCGCTCTCTTTGTTATTTAATCAAGACGGTGT
>NZ_JRNX01000773.1 GCF_000786645.1 Halobacillus sp. BBL2006 | reverse complement strand
ATATTATTTGCCAAATTGGTCCTGGTTTATTTGGGGTTCGGACAGAGGATGGGGAGTTTTCATGGGAAGAGTTCAAACGGAAAAGTGAAATAGAAGAGGTGAAAGCTTTTGAATTGAAACTTGCTCAAGGCGCGAAAACGAGAGGAGGACATGTGGATGGATCGAAGGTCACTCCAGAGATTGCCTCCATCCGCAATGTCAAACCCTGGACATCCATTGACAGTCCTAATCGGTTTTATCAGTTTGATAGTACGCCTGAGATGTTCGAGTTTATTAAAGAACTAAGAGAAACAGGTGGGAAGCCTGTGGGAATTAAAATCGTTGTCGGGAATACGGAAGAGGTAGAATCCATCATTTCGTACATGGCAGAAAGCGGTGAAGGGCCGGATTTTATTACAGTTGATGGCGGAGAAGGGGGTACCGGAGCTTCTTATCAGGAACTTGCCGATGCCACTGGGCTTCCCATTAAAACAGCTCTGCCGTTTGTCGATGATCTGCTGAAGAAATACAAGGTAAGGGACAGGGTGAAAATTTTCGCATCAGGAAAGCTGCTTACTCCAGATAAAATTGCCATCGCCTTAGCCTTAGGAGCAGACTTAGTCAACATCGCAAGAGGGATGATGTTTTCGGTTGGCTGCATTCAGGCTCAAGTTTGTCATACGAATAACTGTCCCGTCGGTGTGGCAACAACAGATCCTAAGTTGCAAAAAGCGTTAATTGTGGAAGAAAAATCATTCCGTACTTGCAATTATGTACTTTCATTGCGAGAAGGATTGGTGAACTTGGCAGCAGCCGCCGGCATTGATTCTCCGACCAAATTCGAAAGGAAGCACATCGTTTACAAGGATGATCAAGGGCAACTGCATTCCCTCGACAATATGCTCAAGAGTCCTGCTGGTTGAAGTAGTCCTTTGATATCAAATACGTTATTTTGTGGATAGGAATGGTCTTAAAGTGATTCTCTTACGAAAACTAGCTAGACGGTAAAGAAGAAGAGTGATTTCTCTGCAAGAAGATCATCATCCAGCTCCAAATACGGAATCGTTATAAAAAAGTCACAAAGAACCAGCTGAGCTTTGAATAGAAAGGGGTCCTAACTGTGAACCAAAGGAATCATTTGTCTGTTCTGTCGCCTTTTTCAGGAAGAGTCAGGAATTTGGCTGAAGCACCGAAAACAAAATTCGCAAGAAAAATGTTAGGGGAAGGGATCGGTGTTGAGCCCACAGAAGGAAGGGCCACTTCACCTGTAAATGGCGAAGTGGTACAAGTCTTCCCAACTAAACATGCGGTCACGATTGCCACAGATTCAAATGTTGAACTAATGATACAAGTTGGTATGGAGAGTAATGAACTAGAAGGAAAAGGATTTCAGGTTCACGTTAAAGAGAAAGACCAGGTGAAAAAGGGGGATCCTTTGATCACTTTTGATGTTGACTTGTTAAAAAATAATCTCACGAGTATTCTTTCTCCTGTAGTTGTTGTAAATCCGAATAAAATTAAAGAGATTCATTATACAGATGTAACAAATGCAAAACATAATCAAACCATACTCTATGATGTTGAATTAGCGGCGGACGGGGATTCAATGGAGTAACTGCTTACCTATGGTCAAAGGAATGAGACTAATGTTTTACATAAATCACAAGCAGAAAGATAGGATGAGGTAGTTAGGACCTGGATGACGTGCAGACGGCTCGACATGAGAATGGGTGGTCAATCCTCATTTATAGGATATTTGGTGTTCGGACAGCTTTTGAACGATCTTGGAGGGGAAAGAAGTAGGGGAATAAACGCAATCATTTGAACAGGGACGCTCATGGCGCATCTATGAGCGTTTTTTTCTGGTTTTTT
>NZ_JRNX01000772.1 GCF_000786645.1 Halobacillus sp. BBL2006 | reverse complement strand
GACGCCATCCTTACGAATGATGCCGGAAATTTTGCAGGCTGGCTGCATTCCTTTTATCAATTCAATGAATCGAACACCTACATTGGTCCGACATCCGGGGCTATGGGATACGGCATGCCAGCAGCCCTGGGAGCGAAGCTTGCCTACCCGGATCGAACCGTAGTTTCTTTATCTGGCGATGGTGGATTTATGATGACGTTTCAGGAGTTTGAAACCGCTGTGCGGTACGAAATTCCTGTCGTTAGCATTGTTTTCAACAATCGCATGTACGGCACAATCCGCATGCACCAAGAAATCCACTATCCTTATAAAATGATCGGCACGGATTTAGGGGATGTTCCTTTTTCAACGATGGCAGAGAGCCTCGGAGGAAACGCTTATTTTGTAAAACGACCGGCAGAATTCGAAGAGGCTATTGAAGAAGCTTTGGATTCAGAAAAGCCGGTGCTAATCGAAGTCGAAATCGACCGTGAACAGATTTCAGTCGCTTCGACCATCCAACAAGTGAGAACGCGGCATACCAAAAAGGCTTAAGGGGGAGATTGACGGTGAGTCAGAACTTAGAGAAGCAAGATAAATTACTCAATTTTATTAACGGAGAATGGGTAGAGCCAACGACTGAAACGTACACGAATGTTATGAATCCGGCTACCAAAGAAACACTCGTTCAAGTCCCGTTATCCAATAGCGAAGATGTAGAATCTGCCACTGAGTCTGCTAAGAAAGCCCAGAAAAGTTGGGCGCTCGTTCCGGCACCGCAGCGAGCCGAAGTGCTATATCGTGTCGGGTTGATTATGAAGGATCGTAAAGAACATTTGGCACAGTTGTTAACGATGGAAAACGGCAAGGTCATTGAAGAAGCCCGCGGTGAAGTCCAAGAGGGCATCGACATGGCCTTCTATATGGCGGGTGAA
>NZ_JRNX01000771.1 GCF_000786645.1 Halobacillus sp. BBL2006 | reverse complement strand
AAAATCAAAAACTACCTGACTGAATTCAACTTAGAATACAACGAAGATGAGCCTGATCTCGCTATTTCTGTGGGAGGAGATGGGACACTCTTAGAGGCTTTTCATACGTACGTCCATCGTTTGGACGAAACGGCTTTTATCGGGATTCATACAGGGCATTTAGGCTTCTATGCTGATTGGATGCCTGAAGAGCTTGAAAAACTAATCATAGAAATTGCCAAGACTCCATTTCAGGTTGTGGAATATCCGCTCCTTGAAGTCACCATTCGTCCGAAAAACGGTGGAGAAGAAGATCGATACTTAGCCCTTAATGAATGTGCCATAAAAACGTCTGAAGGCTCCGTGGTGTTCGATATTGAAATTAAAGGGGATCATTTTGAAACATTCCGTGGAGATGGGCTCTGTATATCCACACCCTCCGGAAGTACAGCCTACAATAAAGCACTCGGAGGAGCCATTCTCCATCCATCGATCGAGGCGATCCAAATTGCTGAGATGGCTTCGATTAACAATCGTGTTTTCCGGACCATTGGTTCACCTTTAATTTTGCCGAGCCATCACACGTGTTTGTTGAAACCGTTGAATGAACGAAGTTTCCTGTTTACGATTGACCATATTACACGCACATACAAAGACGTGAAATCCATCCAATGCCGAGTGGCCCGCGAGAAGGTTCGTTTTGCAAGGTTCCGTCCGTTTCCTTTCTGGAAGCGAGTCCACGATTCCTTTGTATCGGATGAGCACAACCATTGAGTCGATTGATAAAAACGTGGCAGACTCCAGAAATATGGGATGGCCATTCGGTTAAAGCCTTTCTATTCGACCATGCACGATTCTCAAGACAGTTATTTAAGCGAGTCAAGGAAGAAGGCAAGGTTTTAGTAAACAACAGGACTACCGAATTGTGGAGGCCGCTGAAGATGCATGATAAAGTGACGGTCCATTTTCCAATAGAAAAACGTGGAGAGCGGATTTTTCCAGAGGAAGGTCCGCTCTCCATCGTCTACGAGGACGAAGACTTGATTGTGATTGATAAGCCCGCTGGCCTTGCCGTCACACCTTCTATCGACCGTACAAAGACGTCGGTGGCGAACCGGCTGCTTCATTACTATGATGAAAAGGGAATCACTTCCACTGTCCACATTGTAACGAGGCTTGACAGGGACACATCAGGATTAATGGTGGTAGCTAAACATGCGTACAGCCATATGATGATGACGAAGAAAATGAAGCTCGTTAACCGGAGATATAAAGCCCTCGTTCACGGAGTCATCTCTCAGGATGAAGGACTGATAGACGAACCGATTGCAAGGAGTGAAGGTTCCATCATCAGAAGAAAAGTATCTAGTGAAGGGAAGGCTTCTCAAACGCTTTTTCATACAGAAGAACGGTACGAAGCTTTTACCCTTGTAGGACTCGAACTTTTGACAGGGCGTACCCATCAAATTCGTGTACATATGGCTTATATCGGGCATCCGCTTGCAGGGGACACATTGTATGGAGGCACTGAAATGGAGTTTCTGACAGGACAAGCACTGCATTGTCATTCTGTTGAATTTATTCATCCATGGACGAAAGAGAAAATGCTCTTTACATCTGACTTACCAGCATCGTGGAGGAAATTCCGCACATAGAAAAGACTGGATCTTGAGGCCCAGTCTTTTTTTGATGTTTGAAATGGAGATTTATACTAATGTGATTAGGGGAAGAGAGATATAAGCTTGAGTTTGTCAATGGAGAAAGGTGAGCAATCATGTATGGGTTTATGATCATTATCGGTTTAGTCCTCATCGTTGTTTTCTTTTATATTT
>NZ_JRNX01000770.1 GCF_000786645.1 Halobacillus sp. BBL2006 | reverse complement strand
ATGAGTATGGCAGGCGTAGCTTATGAAGTTGCTGCTGCGATCAATGGTACGTATGAACTGGCAGAAGAACATGTTTCCACTTCAGGAGAAAAGGCCGACAACGCTGTTTCTGTGGAAGTCGACGATGCTGAGGCCAATCCATACTATGGCGCGTTTGTCATCAAAGGGATCGAAGTCGGTCCATCCCCGCTTTGGATGCAAAACCGTCTGACAGCTGCTGGAATTCGTCCGATCAACAACGTTGTGGACATCACCAACTACGTATTGATGGAATACGGTCAGCCGCTTCATGCATTTGACTACGATCGATTCGGCAGTGATAAAGTCGTAACAAGACGTGCGAAAGACGGTGAAACCATTAAAACGCTGGATGATCAGGAACGCACACTTACATCTGATCATTTAGTGATTACAAATGGTGAGACCCCTCACGCAATCGCTGGCGTCATGGGTGGAGCCGAATCAGAAGTTCAAGATGATACGAAAAATATCATTCTTGAAGCAGCATATTTCGACCCGGCAGTTGTACGTCAATCTTCAAAAGATCACGGCTT
>NZ_JRNX01000769.1 GCF_000786645.1 Halobacillus sp. BBL2006 | reverse complement strand
CGAGACTCCTGTGGGATTCAAAGGGACAGGTGAGACCCCGGAAGGCGAAGCCTGAGGAGGCTCAGCGCCCGCCCACGGAAAGCGAGTGATTTCCTGGCCCTCCCTTCTCTATCCAAGGCAACGGAAACAGCCATTATCTCAAAACTGTGCCTTCAACAATCAAGAGCTTTAAAGCAAGATTATAAATTGCCTTTTTTATAGGAGGAATTAATATGAAAGTTGATATTATTGGGGATATCCATGGATGCCTTCCAGAACTGGAAGCTCTATTTACGCAGATGGGTTATGAATGGAAAGATGGCTTACCCTATCATCCCGACAAACGGACACCTGTCTTTGTTGGTGACCTGGCTGACCGCGGACCAGCCTCCATCGCATGCATTCGGCTTGCGTATCGATTAGTCATTGAAAAAAAGATGGCGCTTTACGTTCCGGGAAACCACTGTGATAAGCTTTACCGCTTTTTCCAAGGTAATCCTGTTCAAGAAACGCACGGACTAGAAACGACGACGGCTGAATTCAGGGAACTTCCTGCCGATCAACAAGAGATCGTAAAAGAGGAATTTCTCACATTAGTAGATGAATCTCCCCTTTACCACGTGATCCCAGAAGTCAATGCCGTGGTTGCTCATGCCGGGATAAAGGGAGAAGACATCGGAAACCGGAACAAACGCATTAAGACGTTTGTGTTGTATGGAGATATTACAGGTGAAAAGCTTCCGGACGGACGCCCTGTAAGACGTGACTGGGCCCAGCATTACACCGGGGATCGCTGGATCGTGTATGGTCATACACCGACGAGAGAACCCCGCTTCGTCAATAAAACGGTGAACATTGATACGGGATGTGTATTTGGGGGAAGTCTGACGGCTTTCCGACTGCCCGAAGAGGAGATTGTTCAAGTGCCATCCTCAATGCCGCTTGTCGAAGAGAAATTCAGGTATTAGAAACGATCAGGCTGCTCGACTGGCCTGATCATTTTGGTTCATCTAAATCTATTAGTACTGTCTCATCTGATCACGAACTAATAAATGGCGGCAATGATCATTCCAATAATGATTATTGGGAGAATCACAACCAGACCGATCCATACGTTTACCGTTGTTGGATCATTAAAGAAGGATTTGCGGAAAATATAAAAGAAAACAACGATGA
>NZ_JRNX01000079.1 GCF_000786645.1 Halobacillus sp. BBL2006 | reverse complement strand
ATACTGTTTCTGTTTTTCTTTCTTTTCGCGTTCCCTTAAATCTTTAATTTTATGGAAGGTTTGTATGGTTGCCACAACACATCACTCCTACTTGAATAAATCCTTTAATAGTTCGTTAGACTGTTCAAAACTCGACGGTTCGTGAATGTCTTGCCTTAAAAAGTGGATGATCGAGTTGTGATAATGGATTGCTTGATCAATCTCTTGGCTACTACCTTTTTTGTATGCACCAATTTGGATCAGCTCGCGATTTTCTTCATAAGTGGCTAATAAAGCTCTTAGCTTTTCGGCTGAATCCTGATGCTTACCATCGATAATTTTCTTCATGACACGGCTGATCGATTTTAACGTATTAATAGCTGGAAAGTGACCTTGTTCTGCAAGTTTACGATCAAGAACAAAGTGACCATCTAATATTCCACGTACGGTGTCAGAGATAGGTTCATTTAAATCATCTCCATCTACTAGTACTGTGTAAAAAGCTGTAACCGACCCTTTCCTGCTCGTACCTGTACGTTCAAGAAGCTTCGGTAAATGGGCAAAAACAGATGGCGTATAACCTTTCGTTGTCGGTGGCTCCCCTGTTGCCAGTCCTATTTCACGCTGGGCCATTGCAAAACGTGTTACAGAGTCCATCAACAAGTTGACATGATATCCTTGGTCTCTGAAGTACTCGCTAATAGCTGTTGCGGTATAAGCGCCTTTCATTCTCATAAGAGCAGGCTGGTCTGAGGTAGCTACAATAACGATCGAACGGTTTAGGCCGTCCTCACCAAGATCATTCTCGATGAATTCTCTAACCTCCCGCCCACGTTCACCAATTAAGGCGATGACGTTCAAATCTGCTGAACTGTTTCTAGAAATCATCCCCATCAAAGTGCTCTTTCCTACTCCGCTCCCTGCAAAAATTCCTACCCGTTGCCCCTTGCCTACTGTTAACAAAGAATCAATGGCTCGTACGCCTACTTGAATTGGTTCTTTAATCGTTGGGCGTGACAGAGGGTTTGGCGGTTCTTGGTCACTCGGATAAGGTTTTAAGCCTTTCGGAAGGGAAGAACCATCCAATGGTTTACCTGTAGCGTCCAAAACATTTCCAATCAGACCTAATCCAGCTTTAATTTTCATAGGTTCTCCCGTCGCCTCGACAAGACTTCCCGGGCGAATATCCCGCATTTCACGGTAGGGCATTAAGAGAATATTTTCATTATTGAATCCCACGACTTCAGCAGCAATCGCTTTTCCCTGACTTTTAGTATGTATGTAACAAAGATCACCAATGGAAGCGTCAGGTCCTTTAGACTCTACCATCAAACCAACAACCCGATGGATCCTGCCAAAGCGTTTATAAGTATCTGAACGATTGATGACATTTAGTAACGCCTGTTTATTCATGGGGCGTTCCCTCATCAACACACTCCAAAATCTTTTGACGCAGCTCACTCAATTGACTATCGATACTGGCGTCAACCCTGCCGAAAGAAGTCTCTACAAGACAAGAAAAAGGTTGAATTCCATCTTTCGTGTAAATGGAAATCTCTGTGTGAATATCTGTCAGCCTCTTCAACTCCTCTCTTTGAGCAAGTACATAGCGATATTGGTCAGGGTGCACAAAAATAGTAATCCCCGATTGGCCCTGCACTTCCTTGATGACTTTATTTACAATTGGAATAAAGTATTCAGGTGATTGGTGTAAATGTTGATCCATTATTTTCTCTGCACATCGAAGAGCAATATCAGCCATAATTTCATCACTTGCATTCACGATGGATTGTGAGGACTCATGAGCGGACTTCATAATTTCATTCGCCTCTTGTAATTTCGCTGAGTACTCCATGAATCCTTGCTCTTTTCCCTTTTGAAACCCTGCTTTGTAGCCAGAAGACTCAGCCTCTTTTACAAGCTCTTCACGTTCTTTCTTCCATGCAAGCTTCTCTGCTTGGATTCGAGCGTCTGTCTCTTCAATGAGTGTTTCCACTTGATTTTGTGCTGCTTCTAATTGCTGTTCAGCTTTATTTTTCATATCTTCAATTTGCTGAACTTCTGAATTTGATTGCTTTTGAATATCGCTGCTTGATAAACCTTTAGACATAACTGGTTTGATTTCGATGATTCTATTCGCCTGTTCTCCACTAAACAATGATGTCATCTCCTCCACCACGAGCGATAACGATCTCGCCAACATCCTCCAGACGGCGAATCGTTGCAACGACTCGCGTTTGAGCTTCTTCAACATCACGTAAACGGACAGGTCCCATGACTTCCATTTCATCTCTGAAAGTATCAGCCATGCGTTGGGACATGTTATTAAAGACAAGTTCTTTTACTTCTTCACTTGATATCTTAAGAGATAGTCTCAGGTCTTCGTTATCAACTTCACGGATAACCCTTTGAATCGCACGATTGTCTAAAGTAACTAAATCTTCGAATACGAACATACGCTTCTTAATTTCTTCGGCAAGCTCTGGATCTTGAATTTCTAAGGAATCCAGAATAGTTCTCTCTGTGCTGCGATCAACACCATTTAGAACTTCAACTACAGCCTGGATGCCTCCGGTTTCTGTGTAATCCTGAGTGACAGTAGTTGACAGTTTCTTTTCAAGAATTTGTTCGACTTGATTGATCACTTCTGGTGAAGTTGATTCCATAGTAGCAATTCTTCTCGCTATATCTGCCTGCAGCTCTTGAGGTAATTCGGACAGAATTTGCCCTGATTGTTCTGGATCTAAATAGGACAACACTAGAGCTATTGTTTGCGGATGCTCGTTTTGAATGAAATTTAGGATTTGGTTCGGGTCTGCTTTTCGTGCAAAGTCAAAAGGCCTGACTTGTAAAGTAGAAGTTAAGCGTCCAATAATATTTGAGGCTTCTTCAGAACCTAGTGCTTTCTCCAATATCGTTTTCGCATAACCAATTCCACCTTGTGAAATATAATCTTGCGCTAAAGCAATCTGATGGAACTGATCCAAAATTTCTTCTTTTTCTTTAGAATTAACTTTTTGAACCGAGGAAATTTCAAGCGTCAGTTGCTCAATTTCCTCTTCATCCAAATGTTTATAGACTTGTGCAGCAACGTCAGGCCCTAGTGAGATTAACAAGACCGCAGCTTTCTGTTTGCCTGTTAACTCAGTTTTTTTCATGGCCATATCGGGCCCCCCTTATTCTTCTGCAATCCATGATCGCAATAATTTCGCAAATTCTTCTGGTTTATCTCTTGCCATTTTTTCAAGTTGTTTTCGTCGTTGTGTGGACTCCGTCTCTTTTTCTTCTATTTCTTCTATGTTTGGGAGCTCGCTTAGCTCTTCATAAACTTCTTCATATTCTTCTTCTGAATCTTTTCTTCTTGCAAGCATCCAGATAAGAGCAATGATAATTACAGCTAACACACCGCCCACAGCATAAACCCAGAATGGAATGCCAGCTCGAGGTGTTTTAAACTCCGGTTCTCCATTGAATTCTTGAAATACAATAGAGACTTTTTCTTTTGGATCAACTTCTCCATAACTCCCATTGATGGATGTTGTAATCATAGAATCCAAGATGGACTGAACACTCTCTTCTACAGTTTGCTGTTCCGTAGTTGTTAAGTACTCGATAGCTCCTTCTTCATCCGTCCCTTTCGTGTTATCGATAGCGACCTGGATACCTAAATCGCGGACTTTATAAGGACTTTCTTCGATATTTTTACGGATGCGGTTGAATTCATTGTTGATAGTTTCGCGGTTCATTTCATAATCTCCCGCGCTGCCTTCAACTCCTGCGGGGTAGTTGGCTACATCTTCATCACCAGCTCCTGGAACCCCTCCTTCTGGAATGCCTCCTTCATAAGTCTCTTCAATACGTTCTACACTTACTGGTAAGCCTTCCATCGTATCAGGATCAACTGGCTCTACTAATTCCTCAACTCGATTCTCTTTTGTGAAATCGACGTCCGCGGTGACAGTTGCGACAACCTTTTGTTGACCTATCATCATACCGAGCATCCGCTGCACGTCTTGTTTTATATCCCGTTCAATGTCCTTCTTTACTTGCTGTTGATATGTATAAGCATTTTCATTTCCAGAGAAACCTGAACTATTTGTATCGAAGTACTCAAAATTCTGATCCATGATGACGATATTATCTTTAGGTAAATTGGGAACAGACCGGGAAGCTAAATTAAATAAAGCCTCCACTTGCGAACTTTCAATTTGGTAACCAGGCTGAACATTCAGAACGATTGAGGCCGAAGCTTCTTGAGTGGTTTCTGAAGCAAAGATCTGTTCTTCAGGCAGATTAATCATCACTTTTGCGTCTTGAATTCCTGCGATACCTTTCATCAGATTGGCTAATTCGGTCTGCATTGCATCCAATTTGATCACATCAAACTCGTTGTCTGTCATCCCCCACGAGGTGTTAGCACTGAAAAAACCATAATCAATGGTTCCGCTATTTGGTAATCCAGAAGCGGCTAAATCTACGAGCAGGGACTCCGCCTGACCTTCAGGGACCATGATCGATGTTCCGCCCTGATCTAATTCATAAGGAACACCGCGAGTATCCAATTCGGTTTTAATTTGTCCGATTTCCTGCAGGCTCAAATCCTTGTACAGAGGGACCATTTTTGAGTTAGATGCGAAAAAGGTGACCACCATTAGCAATAAAACTAAGGAGATGGCAGACCCGATTGCAACTCCCTTTTGGGTTTTACTTCTGCTTTTCCAATAGGTTGTGATGTGATTTTTATATAATAATATTTTTTCTTTCATAATTGCCCCCAAAAAAACACGACTTAAAGGAATACTATAGTGCGAATTGTTATAGGTGAGAATCAAACTTGCATACGCATTATTTCTTTATAGGCTTCAATCACCTTATTTTGAATTTCTACAGTGGTTTGCATAGTAATACTGGCCTTTTGGGAGGCAATCATGACATTATGTAAGTCTTCTACCTCTCCACGCGCCATTGCCTGAGTCATTTTATCAGACTCTACTTGAGTCTTGTTGACCCCTTCAATTGCATTCTTAAGCTGATCAGCGAATTTGGAATGGGCTTGACCCGGGGTTACATGGTTATTCTGAGGTGTCGAAAGATTGGTAGATATTTTCGGTTGATTGACGAATGAGTTGATTTGAGGCATCTATACTCTCTCCTTACTGTTCTATCTTCCTATTTCCAAAGCTTTCATAAGCATACTTTTTGACGCATTTAATGAAGTTACATTCGCCTCGTAGGAACGAGTCGCACTCATCATGTCGACCATTTCTTGAAGAGGATCTACATTAGGCACCTTTACATACCCCTGCTCATTGGCATCAGGGTGAGTAGGATTGAATACTAGTTTGAAAGGCGCATCATCTTCTACAATTTGAGAAGCCTTTACCCCCTCATTCGTATTGCTTGAGGAAAGGGATGCATGGTTAAGGTGAGACTTAAAAGATTGTTGTTCGGATTGAAAAACAACCATTTTTCTACGATAAGGCTCCCATTCTCCATTTTCAGTCAATGTAGCTCTCGTTGAATTCGCATTTGCAATGTTTGAAGAGGCAACATCCATACGAAGTCTTTGAGCAATAAGTGCACTTGAGCTCGTGTTCATGGCATTAAATATACTCACAGATTAGTTTCCTCCCTTGATCACTGCTTCCAGACTGCGGAATTTTCTGCTCATACGATCAGAAAGCGCTTGATAATAGATTTGATTCTTGGCCAGCTCACTCATTTCTTTATCGATATCCACGTTATTTCCGTTGTGATTATATGTAGTGTTAGAATTTGTAACCGTTTTAAAAGAACGCTGACTCATCGGGTGAAAGTCCATGTGACGTTCACTTGTTCTTTTTGTTGATATCGAAAACACTTCATTTTTCAGCACCTCACTAAAGACTACCTTCTTCGCCTTATAGCCAGGCGTGTCTACATTTGCGATATTACTGGATATTGCGCGGTTTTTCGCAGATGCATAGTTTAACGAGTGTTCTAACGTGGTAAAAGTATCATTAAATAAGGACACATTATTCACCTCAATTCGACATTTTTTCCAATATCACAAATTTCATTGTAAGAAAATTTGTATACACCTGTCTACTTTATCTTAAGTATTTTTACAAGAGTATTACAAAAGGTCCGAAAGTATTAGGTCAATTTCCTTCCTTCCATTCCTAATGTTACCATTTGTCGAAATATCTACTATAATGAACATTATTACATAACTCCCGCTTAAAATAAATTAGTTTTCTTACTATTCAACAAAAGACGACAATAGTCTTATAGACAATAATAAAAAAATGCCGCTACGTTTAAACGTAGCGGCATTTTGATATTTTTAATTAGTGCGAAGCTTTTGCAACTCCAACAAGAAATTATTGTTAAGCACCTTAATATACGTACCCTTCATACCAAGAGAACGGGATTCAATAACTCCCGCACTTTCTAGCTTTCTTAGAGCATTAACGATAACGGAGCGTGTAATGCCTACACGGTCAGCAACTTTACTAGCTACAAGTAATCCTTCGTTACCCTCCAGCTCTTCGAAGATGTGCTCAATAGCTTCCAATTCACTGTAGGATAGAGAACTGATCGCCATTTGAACGACGGCTTTGCTTCGTGCTTCTTGTTCAATTTCTTCCGTTTTTTCATGAAGAATTTCCATTCCAACAACTGTAGCACCATATTCAGCAAGCAATAGATCATCATCATTAAAGCTGCTGTCCAGACGGCTGAGGATTAACGTGCCTAAGCGTTGACCCCCTCCGATAATAGGAACAATCGTTGTTAGTCCTTTTTCAAATAGTTCGCGGTTTTCTACCGGAAAAGCAGTGTATTCACTATTGATATCGATATCCGGAGTTGTCTCTTGGATATTGAATAGACTCTGTGTGTACTCTTGCGGGAACTGACGCTCTGATAGCATCTCTTTCATACGCTCATTTTCAATTTCCTGATTGATGGCAAAGCCTAATAATTTTCCTCGGCGGCTCAATACAAAAGTATTGGCTTCAATTACGTCACGCAGTGTAGCTGACATATCGTTGAAGTCGACTGATTTCCCCGTTGTTTTTTGAAGCATTGCATTAATTCTTCTTGCTCTGTCTAACAATTTCATGTGAAATTCCTCCTTGAGATTATAGAATAAATCTACTTAGATCCTTATTTTTTACTATAGAAGATAGTTTGCTGTCTACATACTGTGGTGTGATTTCTATTTTTTCCATCATGACATCCGGAGCTTCAAACGATAGATCCTCTAGAAGTTTCTCTAAAATAGTGTGCAGACGTCTTGCTCCAATGTTATCTGTTTCTTGATTTACTTCGTGTGCGATTTCTGCAAGTCTTGTAATAGCATCGTCAGAAAATTCCACCTTTATACCTTCAACTTCAAGAAGTGCCTTATATTGTTTTAAAAGCGCATTGGAAGGCTCCACTAAAATGTTTCTGAAATCATTGACTGTCAGTTTGTTTAGCTCTACGCGAATCGGAAAGCGCCCCTGCAATTCAGGAATCAAATCTGATGGTTTTGCCATATGAAAGGCACCGGCAGCAATAAAAAGAATGTGGTCGGTAGACACCGGCCCATACTTTGTTACGACGGTTGAACCTTCAACGATCGGCAAAATATCTCGCTGGACCCCTTCTCGGGAAACATTCGCCTGATTATCGCCTTTAGCAGCCACTTTATCAATTTCATCTATGAAAATCATTCCGGCCTGTTCAACCTTTTCAACAGCCTCCTGACCGACCTCATCCATATCGACAAGCTTGCTTGCCTCTTCCTGGGTCAATACTTTGCGAGCTTCTGAAACAGGCAGCCTCCGCTTCTTTTTCTTTTTAGGCATGAACTGGCTGAAGGCGTCCTGCATGTTCATTCCCATTTGTTCCATACCAGACCCCTGTAGCATGTCAAACATTGAGGATTGAGATTCTTCGACCTCTACCGTAACCATATGATCCTCAAGTTCACCCATATCCAGCTGTTGGCGGATTCGACTTCTTTTTGTCTCGATTTCAGCTTCCTCGTTGTCCTGTTTTGGTTCGTTGTCCTGCTGTGCACCTTGATTGAAGAACATTTCTAACGGATTTTTAAAGTTATTTGCCTGTTTTTTACGCGAAGGTACTAACAACTTCACTAAACGTTTGTTGGCTTGCTCTTCGGCACGCTCCTTGACAGCCTCCATCTTCTCATCTTTGACCATACGTACGGCCATTTCTACAAGATCCCGCACCATAGACTCCACATCTCGGCCGACATAGCCGACCTCAGTGAATTTCGTAGCTTCAACCTTTACGAATGGAGCGCCGACCAGCTTAGCCAGCCTTCTTGCAATCTCTGTTTTTCCTACACCAGTAGGACCCATCATAAGAATGTTCTTCGGAACGATTTCGTCCCTGATTTCATCTTGCAGCTGCATACGTCTATATCGATTTCTCAGCGCAATTGCAACAGACCTCTTAGCGCTGTTCTGCCCAATTATATATTGATCAAGTTTTTCGACAATCTGTTTTGGTGTCAAATTCAGTGACATAAATACGCCCTCCCTATTCGAGAACCTCGAGGATGATTTGATCATTCGTAAACACACAAATTTCCCCTGCAATGTCCAAGGCAGCTTGTGCAATCTGTTCAGCGGTTTTGTCTGGAGAATATCTTTTCAGAGCCCTGCCTGCACTTAAGGCAAAGTTTCCACCAGATCCGATCGC
Organism: Halobacillus sp. BBL2006; assembly: GCF_000786645.1. Taxonomy (GTDB): domain Bacteria; phylum Bacillota; class Bacilli; order Bacillales; family Halobacillaceae; genus Halobacillus. Next base: position 450 of record NZ_JRNX01000079.1, on the reverse strand, counting down.
TAATATGCCATCGTCCGGTTCTATTACTTCCCCAGTGCCTGAAACTAGAAACATTTTTTCACTATTCATGACAATCAGCATCGCTTCCAACTTCCTTAGAACCCTATCACTGCGCCACTCTTTAGCTAGTTCAACAGACGCTCTTGCAATATTGCCATCGTACGTCTCCAGTTTACCTTCAAACTTCTCAAAAAGTGTAAACGCGTCCGCAACAGATCCTGCAAATCCTGCCAGCACTTGACCATTATAAAGACGCCGGACTTTTTGAGCTTTATGTTTCATGACAACCTGGTTGCCCAGTGTTACTTGACCATCGCCACTCATAGCGCTTTGGCCATTGTGCTGTATTGCAAAAATTGTCGTCGCATGAAATTGTTGTTCCATACTTTCACCTCATTTATTAGCTCTTGGATGGCTATTCATATATACCTGCCGTAAACGATCTTTCGT
>NZ_JRNX01000768.1 GCF_000786645.1 Halobacillus sp. BBL2006 | reverse complement strand
GAAAGCGAAGCATTCTGTCGGAGCGGCCCTACTTCCACCTAACAAGACAAATGCCCGAAGTAATGGCATGATGTTGCGCTAATCTACCATAAAAAAACCGAACGATGGTGAAATCTTATCATAAGAATTTCACCATCGTTCGGTTATTAGAATGGCTAAAACACTTTTGTCCCAGCCCCTTTTCTTATCTTGTCTTATTTAATCGTTCAAATAGATCATCGTGCCAAGTATAGGCTTGCTTTGCAATCGTCTCAGGACTATTTTTCGTAGGAGAAGCTTCTACGACCAAACTTTTTTCATGCTCAGACAGGTGTTCATAAGAAGAGCGTAATTCAGTCGTGTATTCCATGTATTTTTTCAACTGGTATAGAAAATCATCCATATGATTCATCGACATCGTATCATCCTCCTCTATATCTCTCATACCTTTTTCCAATTTATATGAAACATAGGGGAGAGCATTACCCGGACTACGTCTTTTTCCTGCGCTGGTTCCAGGGGGCAATATCCGTTTGTCCAAGAAAAGAAGGCTGTAATGTTGAATGGAAAGATTGGGTCATCTGTTGTGGCTGTTCCCAGTCTAAATAACGATAAAGCGTTCGTTTTGCTTTTGACAGAGATAGTTTTGGTTTTGGATTGCGATAAGAATGATCGACTTTTCCTAAATGTTCAAGCTGATCGAAATCTTTTTTATTTGCAGGAATGTGGAAGTAGTATCCACCGATTTCAATGAGGAGAGTTGAATGCTGCTGACTGAACTTGGGATGATCGGAAAAATGGAGGCCAATCTTTTTAGCGCGGTTTTCCTGTAGAAGTTTATCAATCGTATGCTTCTTTATATCATAGAGATGCTTAGGTTCAGGTGCTGTCTTCGCATGGCGATTCACAATAAACAATGCCTCGGCCAATTCATGGTTTGATGTTTTCTGGTCTTTCATAAGAATCTCCTTTCATCCATATTTATTTCTCTATTACGTCTATTTTAAACAAATTTGAAAAAAATGGTATATAGGTCAAAGTGACGCTTTTAGCGTCACTTTCTCTTTTTTGCAGTTCTTAAAAGGGTTCCACCCTAGTCTCCCTCAAATAGATAGTGCTATCGTATCATGATTGTAGAAGTTTTTATAAAGGGAAGGACGTTTGTCACAAAACTGTTCGTTTTACCCTGACTTTAAGGTGAAAATTGAATATTCAGGCCGGCATAAGAACCGATACGGCATCCTGGTCGTTCCGATCCCTCGACTAACGAACAATTCGAGTCCGTCCATGAGTTGATAGTTACCTTCTACATATTTTTCAGCGTATGGCGGCGTAATCATATAGCCGTAGAACGGCAATTGGACTTGTCCTCCATGGCTGTGGCCGGAAAGCTGTACATCAACAGAATGATGCTGGATTTCGTCT
>NZ_JRNX01000767.1 GCF_000786645.1 Halobacillus sp. BBL2006 | reverse complement strand
TTCCAGCATCACAAGCAAATATGATTTTTTCGACATTTGAACGGTCCAAGGATGGAACATCAGCTGGAATCTCAACTTCATCATCAGCCACACTTGAGTCACTCGTTAATTCTTTTACCAACTCATCGTATTTTGGACTGTTCAAGAAATTCTCTACTGAAATATGGTGCGCATGTGGAACTTTTTGCATCGCACGTTCCGTTAAATCTTTGTGTGTGATAACAACATCAACATCCTGAGGTAAATCATTGATTGCCATATTCGTTACATCAATATTAATATCTGCTTTTTTGAATTTATTCTTCAGCAAGGATGCACCCATGGCACTTGAGCCCATTCCAGCATCACAAGCAAATATGATTTTTTCGACTTTGGAATAATCAAGTTCAGGAACGTTGTCTGTGTTTTTATTTTCAGCTGTAGCTTTAGTTTCTTGTTTCCCGGATAATTGGTCGGATACTCGACTCTTCTTCCCTTTCATACCTTCCATCTTAGCTGTTGCTTCTTCCATATCTCCATCGCCTTCATCTTTGCTCGCTTTCAAAATAATGGACGATACGATAAATGAAACAGTTGCAGCTACGACCACACCTGCAATCACTCCAACATAGCTGCCTCTTGGTGTCATACCTAAAACGGCAATGATACTCCCCGGTGAAGCTGCAGCGGTCAGTCCTGCATTAAAGAAAGAAAAGGTTGCTGTTCCTGAAACACCGCCAGCAATGGCACCAAGAATGACTAAAGGCTTGGATAGAATATACGGGAAATAAATCTCATGAATTCCACCCAAAAACTGAATAACTGCTGCACCTGGAGCGGTTTGTCTAGATGTTCCTTTTCCAAAGAACATAAAGGCTAGCAAGACACCAAATCCTGGACCAGGGTTTGCTTCAAGTAAGAATAGAATCGATTTTCCTGTTTCTACGGATTGTTCTGTACCAAGTGGTGTTAAAATTCCGTGGTTGATTGCGTTGTTTAGAAATACTACTTTGGCAGGTTCTATGAACAAGTTTGCTAATGGTAGTAAGCCAGCAGAGATTAAGAAGTCTACTCCTACACCAAGAAGTTCCGTAATACCTGAAAAGAGTGGACTCAACGTGTAGTAAGCGAGTGCGGCTAGTACTGCTCCTAAGATCCCTGCTGAAAAGTTATTAACAAGCATTTCAAAGCCTTGGCGAACTTTCCCATCGAAAAATTCGTCTACTTTTTTAATTAAGTAACCAGCAATCGGACCAACGACCATGGCCCCGAGGAACATCGGTGTATCCGGTGAACCGACAATGACACCCATAGCAGCCGTCGCAGCGACGACTCCTCCGCGTAACCCATGAATTAAGCGTCCACCTGTAAAAGCAATTAATAATGGCAATAGATACGTGATCATCGGGCCAACCATAGCGGCTAAGTCTTCGTTCGGGAACCACCCGTCCGGAATGAATAATGCGGTTATAAGTCCCCAAGCGATAAATGCAGCGATGTTTGGCATGATCATACTGCTTAAAAAGCTTCCAAATTTCTGGACTTTCGCCCTAACTCCTGATTTCTCATTGTTTTGAGCCATCAAAGCTCCTCCTTCGTCTCTTTCGTTTTTGTATTTTATCTTAATTTCATTTTAAAGCGGTTTCATGTGTCTATTCAATGAAATGTAAATGCATGTTTGTCAGAAGCATTGTTGACATTTTTAAATTGAGATAATTCTAATAGAAGAAACACGGATTGATTTCTGAAGGATTCGTTAGATTTTCTTTATTCAACGAAAGCTCCCGATTGTTGAAGACTCAGTTTCAAGATAATG
>NZ_JRNX01000766.1 GCF_000786645.1 Halobacillus sp. BBL2006 | reverse complement strand
GCAATGGAATGGGATGGAAGCTTCTTGACCACTTGCAGGGCATGAAGGCTTTCCCCTGTAAATTTAAACGCTAGATAGTAAATTAATACCGTAATAGTTAGGAATAAACCACGAACCGGTACTTTCAAACTGAAGTACATGATCGCGACACCTACAACCGCAAGAATCGCAGCCGCTGCACCAATTCCGGAAAACAGCGTGTTCGTAGAGATGTCAGAAGATAATCCTAGATAAAAGATAATCGTTTCTGCCCCTTCACGGACAACTGTGATGAACGCGACGCCGGCTAGTGACCAGAGGCTTCCGCGGGCAACAGCTGTACCAACAGATTCACGAATATAGTTGTTCCAGTTTTCAATGTTCGATTTCTTATGAAGCCATGCACCGACAGTAAACATCAAGACGACTGCAACTAGACCTGTTATTCCTTCAATAAACTCACGGTTTTGAGCAGAAACGGCAACAGACATGACGGAGGTTAATAAGAACGCTAACCCGACACTGGCAAGGACACCAGCACCGGCTCCGCCCCAAATCCAGCC
>NZ_JRNX01000765.1 GCF_000786645.1 Halobacillus sp. BBL2006 | reverse complement strand
ACCCGCCTATAACATGGCAATCCCGATCCGTATGTTACGATTCCTTTTCATGTTACTTGCCGCTACCTTCGGATTGTTCGGGATTATCCTAGGATTGATTGGCATGGTGTTTCACCTGTGCAGCTTACAATCTTTCGGAACAGCCTACATGTCCCCTTTCGCACCTTTTGTACCGAAAGATCAAAAAGATGTCTTACTACGCTTTCCCCACTGGGGGTTATTCACAAGACCAAGCTCCATAGTGAAAAAGAATGAAAAACGTACGAACCCTTCATCTAAGGAGAACTAATTATGAAGTGCAAACACTTGCCCTATTTGACTTTTACTCGAATAGTTATTTTATTTGGTTGTCTATTCTTGCTGACAGGGTGTTGGAATAGTCGTGAGCTGGACGAATTAGGCATTGCGGTGGCACTCGGAATCGATAAAACGGATGAGGATCTTTATCATTTATCAGTCCAGGTTATCAATCCATCTGAAATCGCAACAGATGCACCGACGACCCGTCCACCTGTATCCACTTATTCCACTACAGGTAGGACGGTTCTTGAAGCTTTCCGCAAATTGTCCAAGAAGACACCAAGAAAAATTTACTTTTCCCAGCTACGTTTATTGGTACTTGGAACTAAAATTTCTGAAGAAGGCATTATGCCTACCCTGGATTTTCTGTATCGCGATCACGAATATAGGACCTCTTTTTACGTTGTTGTAGCAAAAAATGCTCCGGTAGAAAGTATGTTGAGCATTATCACACCCTATGAAAAAATCCCCGCCAACAAAATCATGAACTCGATAGAAAACGCTGAAAAACACTTGGCGGCAACTAAAGGAGTTTCCATTGATAAACTAATCTCTGCTATTCGAAGCGATGGAGAAGACCCGGTGCTAAGCGGTATTCTCATGGAGGGCGGAGAGGATATCGGTACAAATATCAGTAACGTAGAGAACGTCGACGCACCTACCAAGATGGAAGTGGATAATCTAGGCGTTTTTAAAGATGATCAACTTGTCGGATGGTTAACGGAAGAACAGAGTCAGGGATTGAATTATGCTACAGGAAATGTAAATAGTACGGTGGTTACTCACCCTTGTAAAGAAGAAGGAACGTTAAGTGCAGAAATTATAAGATCTTCAGCTTCTATGAAATCAGAGATGAAAGGAAACAAACCTACTATAAAGATCGAAGTGGAAGCAGAGGGAAATATCGGAGAAGTAGACTGCAATATTGATTTAAGCAAACCGGAATCGATTAGAAAGATCAACAAAGAAGTGGATAAAGTCATTGAGAAAGTGATCCAAGACAGTGTTCATGCAGCCCAGGAATTTGGCAGTGATGTGTTCGGTTTCGGAAATGTCCTCCACCGTGATCATCCTGAATATTTCAAGAAGGTTGAAAAGGATTGGGAAAATCAGTTTAAAGAATTAGAGGTCGAAATCAGTGTGAAAACTAAAATCAGACGAAAAGGGAATTCAGTTCAGCCTATTGACAAGGAAGGATAAGTGAACGTTTATGTGGTCGACCATTTCGATACTAGCTGCCGCTGCAGGGATCTTCTTGCTAGAGTTTCCCAAACTAAAACGTGCAAAAAAGAAGAAGGACATGTGGTACTTCTCTATCTTGCTTTTTATCATGACCTCCATAGGTGTTTTAGAAAGCCGTGGAGTGAATTTGCCTAACCCGCTTGATTATATTCAATCGTTTTATAGAATGATTCACTCGTGGTTTGGACTATAAGAGGAAGGAAAGGGACGAAATTTATGGATAATCAAAAAATAAGTCCGCGGCAGTATATGCTGATTGTCATCCTTTTTACCATAGGAAGTTCGATCCTTATCGTCCCTACGCCTCTCGCAGCGCAGGCCAAGCAAGAT
>NZ_JRNX01000764.1 GCF_000786645.1 Halobacillus sp. BBL2006 | reverse complement strand
AAAAGACAAAGAAAACGACCGGTTCCTGCCGGTCGTTTTCTTCGTCCTAGTAATACATGTAAACCCATGTGTTACTTAATATATTACCCCGGTCACTTGTTCGTCAAGATTGATTCCAGTGATTTCCTCACATTTTTCTTGAACATTTTGTGAACAAAATTCAAAAGTTTATATGATTGAAAGATCTGCAATATCTTGCAGGGCGATGTGGACCGGCTCTTTTGTTTCCCAATTCACTCCGGTAACCTTGCGATCGAGCTTATTGATGGATTCCATTTTCAGTAAAATATCGTCATAATCGAAACCATTATAAACCTTCACTTTTACGGTCAAATCATCGTTGAGCGCACGCTGCATTAAAAAATCAATTTCAACCGCTTTTTGCTCATCAATAATTCCCTTTTCAACCCGCTCATCCTCCTTCCAAAGTTTTTTCACCATCTCCACATGTTCAGGTAACATCAATGATGTCCATTTGATTGTTCCCCGATCCCTATTGCGACTATCCATAGTTCTTCCACCCTCCACACGAACGTTTGTTCTTATTTTATCATAAAAGTCCTAATAGTAAACTGGAATTTTCAGGCGGATCGATCATGAAAACTCGATTTACGCACAAGGAGATCTTGTTGTTTTTGATGATAGGTATATTTCTATAATGGAAAAATGGACCCTAAAAGTCATTCAGCATAAGTGCAGGATTGTTGAAGACTTGATTTCGAGACATGCGTCGGTTCCATCGCCGATATGGGGTGAAGGAGGTCCGGGAAATTGCGAGACTCCTATGGGATGAACATGATCGGTGAG
>NZ_JRNX01000763.1 GCF_000786645.1 Halobacillus sp. BBL2006 | reverse complement strand
CAATGAGCATATGGCAAAATCTGATCCAGATGCCTGGTATGAATTTTATAATCGAGCCCTCCATTTTGACTGCAGCCGCCGATTGTCCAGACTCTCTGCGCCGCTGTTGGTGATTTATGGTAACAAGGAATTCTGGATCAATTATCACGCTAAATATTACCGTAAATGCGAAGATGCTACGCTTGCTGTCATTGAATGTGCCTATCACCAAACTCCAGCGACCCATGCACCAATCTTCAATAAAACAGTGAGGGAATTTTTGCAAAAAAAACAAATAGGTTAAGAAGCTGACAACCTTAAATATGACGGGTAGTATATGATCTAGAGGACAAAATCACAAGAGATTTTGTTCTTTTTCATTTAATTTCAATGGTAATAATCCTAAAATGTTAAGATTTTATAGTCACTTCCTAAAAATGCGTTTGGGGTTGATTTCCTTTGCTATCCGGCAGAGGGCATGACACTCTGTATAATGGAATTATTCCATTAAAGGATTTAGCTGTTATTTTGAATTAGACCATATAAGATTATAAGTGTTCTCGACTGAATTTGTTTTCTTTATGGAGTTACGTTGAAATTAAGTACACTCTCTTTACACCTGCATACGATAATTTTATAAAAGTGTGAAGGGATGGGGAATTATGTACTATGCTCCTTATATGTATCCTTATCAAAATCCTTATTATATGAACGCCCCGATGTATGGCTATGGAAGACATTCTCAAAACTGGTCCTTTCCTAATGGGGTAGAGCATGCAAATCGATTTGATTATTTTCGCTCTAATAACAGCAATTGGAATAGTAGGTTAACAGATAATGGATCAAACCCATATGTTGTTGATATTAATGAAGCAACAAAGCAAAACAATACGTACCGTACAGCTTTATGGACCGGATCACATTTACAAGTTACTTTAATGAGTATTAATGTTGGCGAAGATATTGGTTTGGAAATACATCCAGACGTTGATCAGTTCTTACGTATTGAACAAGGCCAGGGGATTGTCCAAATGGGCAAGAGTAAAGAGAATTTGGATTTTGAAAGAAAAGTATATGATGATTTCGCAATAATGATACCTGCAGGAACATGGCATAATGTAACCAATACTGGAAATACTCCGCTTAAACTCTACTCGATCTATGCTCCTCCTAACCATCCATTTGGGACGGTTCATGTGACCAAAGCAGACGCAATGGCTGCAGAAGAAGGAAACAATCATGTGAATGGAAATACCGTTGTTTATGGAAGGACTCCAGATGAATGGGTACGGTACACGGAATTTCTGGTGAACGAAGGATTAGAAGATGTTAAAAGAGGAATAAATGCACTGCACATCCTTCAAGAATTTATTCTAATGGGAGTGCTTGTAGGGAAAGGGTATTCTCCTGAAAAAGCATATGAAACGGTAGAAGAATGGGAACGGACAGGAAAATCCAAACTTCTTCAGCAAAGTAAAAATATGTAGAAGTTGAGTAAGATAAAAAACGTCCAGAATTAATCTCTGGACGTTTTTCCATGCAGTGCAGTTTGCCGTTCATATCCAAAAATGAACCTGCTTCCTTAGCTCTACTTTTTTATTTACGGCCTTCAAACGATTGGTCGATTCTACTTGCAAGAGCGACATCTTTTACAGTAATACTGAGCTTGTCAGCGTCTTTGATTAGGTTGTTTCTTACATTAAAATATGCGAAATCTCCTCCGCCCATCATGGTAACTTCATCAGATTCTCCATTGTCACTCTCGATGTGCACATTTTTGGGACGATTATTTGGAGCTTCCGAATAGAAGAAAGGGGAAGAAGCTACTAACATCTGTTCTTGTTCGAAATCATGAGGCTCGTATTTTAATTGAACATTCAAACCGTTATTTCGACCTCTTGAATCTTTTTGTACTAAGGTAACATCCGTCTCAAACGCTTCAGCTACTTTTTCATTGATTCTCTTAATCGCGCTTCTTGTTAAGTCGTCTTTTGATACGTCTAAGTCGAAAGAGTAGGACGTATCTCCCGACAAGTGAACACGCTCGATTGTGAATGTGATGGCTTCAGGTTCTTTTTCATTTAGAATGTTCGAAAAGAATTCAGACGTGTACACATCTTCCTCGCCTTGAACTTTGCGTAAAGGGAGAGGAAGGGATACCCTTTTGCCATCCTCAATCATGAGAGATGCTTCAATCATTTGGTTGAAGCGATCGTTTGCATCTTCCACTCTTAGTTTGATCGTACTTTTATCCAAACCTGTGGTCAGCTCCAAAGGCTGAATAGTCAGGCCGTTTTTTTGATAAGTGTCTGAAAAGGTGTAGTGCCCAAGTTTTTGTTCTTCGGGATTATAATTGTATTGAACCGGTACTGCTTCAGTTTGGAAGTTTCGTCCATTAATGCGGAATTCAAAAGCTGTTTCCAGTTTCTTATGGAAAGGTTCAAGCTCTAGCCGGTCGTTCCTTCGCATCCCTTCTTCTGTGAAAGATGGAGTTTGGGTATAGGTGTATAAACGGTTTTTATAGACGACTCCTTCTGTAAATTGAATGGGGCGGCCATACGAATCAATTGTCATCTTGTTCTGATTGTTTGCTTTCCCCAGCCTTAGAGATTCAACGAAAGGCGGTCGAGTAGGAGCTTTTTTCTGCTCCTTTACTAAAGTCGATAAATCAATACTGTAAAGGATGGTAATGGTATGGCCATTGTGCCACACCTCATTGATCTGAAGCCGTCCATCGCGTTGTTGGACAGGTGTAGAAATCTCTGGGGTAGTGGTAAGCCCTTTTTCGCGCGCAAGCTTCAAGCTTCTAATTTTTCCTTCATAAAACTTCTTGATTTCTTCCTCGTTTTCAACTTCTCTCCAACCGACAGGAAGCTTGTCCATGTCTACAGCTTTGGCTTTGCGTTTGAGTTGAGATTGTTCACTGTAGCTCAGTTTGTCTCCTTGACCAGCGGTAGCGACATAAGCTCCTATAGCGAATGCTAGAAACACCGCTGCAACGACGATCCATTTTCTTTGTTTCTT
>NZ_JRNX01000762.1 GCF_000786645.1 Halobacillus sp. BBL2006 | reverse complement strand
AGAAAAAATAAACAAAACGGACTAGCTGCATCCAATATTACCATTTTTATACATTTGGTGGATTCTAGCAATCACCACCCAAAAATGCTGTCACATCAAGGGGGCTTAAAGTATACAGGTAGTGGTATCAAGGACTTGTTTTTAGTAATTTTTACTCAACTTTGTAACTGTTTTATATCTTCGTATTCTATCCCGAAAGAATATGATAACCTGTTAACAAACAAGTTAACAAAAGGAAGTGTCATCCATTGGAAGATCAACGAAAAAAACTGAGGGTTATAGTAAATTGTTCAATTTTCGCGGCGATTACCGCGATACTCGCTCAAGTGGAGATCCCTCTCCCTCTTGTACCTATAAGTGGACAGACTTTAGCCGTGGGGGTGACTGCAACCATTTTAGGAAGCCGGCAAGGAGCTATTGCTATAGCGGCTTATGCTGCCCTCGGCGCAATCGGACTTCCTGTGTTTGCAGGTTTTAAAGGCGGAGTTCAAGTGTTGGCTGGCCCAACTGGGGG
>NZ_JRNX01000761.1 GCF_000786645.1 Halobacillus sp. BBL2006 | reverse complement strand
TAGCAAGAGGAGGTGAAAATATGGATTTGATATCCTCGCTCATCTTCATTTTGCTTGCCCTTATCGTCGGTTCTGTTGTTGGTTATCTTATTCGGAAATCGATTGCGGAGGCGAAAATTTCCAGCGCTGAAGAACTTGCGAAACAGATTGTTGAAGAAGGTCGTCGCAATGCAGAATCAGCGAAGAAAGAAGCTCTTCTTGAAGCTAAGGAAGAGAATCAGAAATTTCGTCAAGAAGCGGAGAACGAAATTCGTGAACGCCGCATGGAACTGCAGAAAACTGAAAATCGTTTAACACAGAAAGAAGAGAATCTTGATCGTAAGAGTGGAACGCTTGACCAACGTGATCTTTCACTCGAAAAGAAAGAAGGGGCTCTTGCCGAGAGACAACAACAAATTGAAGAAATGGAAAGCAAAGTGAAAGCTATGCTTCAAGAACAGCAAACCGAGCTTGAACGCATTTCAGGTTTGACATCAGACCAGGCGAAACAAATCATACTCGAACGAGTAGAGCAAGAAGTATCGCATGAGTCAGCTCTAATGATTAAGGAAGCAGAAAATCGTTCGAAGGAAGAAGCGGACAAGAAAGCGAAGAGCATTCTTTCACTTGCCTTGCAACGATGTGCTGCTGATCATGTCGCAGAAACGACGGTTTCTGTTGTCAACCTTCCAAATGATGAAATGAAAGGTCGGATTATCGGTCGTGAAGGCCGTAATATCCGTACGTTGGAAACGTTGACAGGAATTGATTTAATTATTGACGATACGCCAGAAGCTGTTATCCTGTCAGGATTCGATCCAATTCGTCGAGAAACAGCAAGAATGGCACTCGAAAAACTTGTCCAGGACGGAAGGATTCACCCAGCTCGAATCGAAGAGATGGTAGATAAATCCCGTCGAGAAGTTGATGACTACATTCGAGAAGTCGGAGAGCAAACCACATTTGAAGTGGGGGTTCATGGACTTCACCCAGACCTTATTAAAATTCTTGGTCGCTTGAAGTATCGTACAAGCTATGGTCAGAACGTCTTAAAACACTCTACAGAAGTAGCCTATCTATCTGGTTTACTCGCTGCAGAGTTAGGAGAAGACGAAATGCTTGCACGTCGGGCTGGCTTGCTTCATGATATCGGAAAAGCTATCGACCATGAGGTTGAAGGAAGCCACGTTGAGATTGGGAAAGAATTAGCGACGAAGTACAAGGAAAATGAGACCGTAATCAATGCGATTGCCTCTCACCACGGTGATGAAGAACCAACTTCGATCATATCAGTATTGGTTGCTGCAGCTGACGCACTCTCAGCTGCACGTCCAGGAGCAAGAAGTGAGACGCTTGAAAATTACATTAAGCGCCTTGAAAAGCTTGAAGAAATCTCCGAATCCTATGATGGAGTTGAAAAATCTTTTGCCATCCAGGCAGGTCGAGAAGTAAGAATTATGGTTCGCCCTGATGAAATTGATGATCTTGAAGCTACTAGATTGGCACGAGATATTCGAAACCGAATCGAGGGAGA
>NZ_JRNX01000760.1 GCF_000786645.1 Halobacillus sp. BBL2006 | reverse complement strand
GCACAGCGCTCTTTTTTTATAGGCATAAACTCGCTAACTATGAAATTACCGTGCAAAATTTATTTGAAACTTTTTTTGATTTCCTTGTTGACTTCCTCTGTATATTTTGTATAATTATAAACAATTAATAATAAAAATACATTCGACGACGAAGAAAGTACGTGTGAACAAGATTTCACAGCGAGTCGGGGTTGGTGGAAGCCTGATGATCAGTTCATACGGAAACGCACTTCAGAGAAGTTCGGTGAATCATAGTAGCCTGAACCGGGAGCTCCCGTTACCAGTTTCGAGTTGGTCTAGATTCATAGACAATGAGAGTGGCACCGCGGATATTTAAATAACAGATCCGTCTCTTACCCCCATTGGTAGGAGACGGATTTTTCTATGGACAATATATAAGGAGGCATTTTGTTATGACAAAACCAAAAGTAGTATTAGCGTATTCAGGTGGATTGGACACTTCGATTTCTATTAAATGGATTCAAGAAAAATACGGGTATGATGTGATCGCTCTAGGATTAGATGTCGGGGAAGGGAAAGATTTAGAGACAATTCGCCAGAAAGCTCTTGATGTCGGCGCAATCAAAGCCATCATGGTTAATGCGAAAGAGCTTTTGGCAGAGGAATACTTGATGCCAGCCCTTAAAGCGAACGCATTATATGAAGGGAAATACCCATTATCTTCCGCACTGTCTCGTCCTTTGATTTCAAAATTATTAGTGGAAGTGGCCGAACAGGAAGGAGCCGTTGCAGTCGCTCACGGCTGTACAGGAAAAGGAAACGACCAAGTGCGTTTTGAAGTTTCCATCCAAGCGCTGAACCCGAATCTTGAAGTCATCGCACCTGTACGTGAGTGGGGAATGACACGTGATGAGCAAATCATTTATGCAGAAGAAAAAGGAATTCCGGTTCCTGTCAATCTTGAAAATCCTTTCTCCATCGATGCAAACATCTGGGGGCGTGCTTGTGAAGCTGGCGTGCTTGAAGATCCATGGAAAGTAGCACCAGAGGCAGCTTATGCTTGGACGAATCCAATTGAGAAAACTCCAGATACGCCGGAAGTGATCGATATCGATTTTGTGGAAGGAAAACCAGTAGCATTGAATGGTGAACCTATGGATCTCGTTCCATTGATTGAAAAATTAAATGAGCTTGGTGGGGAGCACGGAGTCGGACGGATCGACCATACTGAGAATCGTCTTGTTGGGATTAAATCAAGAGAGGTTTACGAGAACCCGGCTGCGATGATTTTAATCAATGCTCACAAAGAGCTGGAGTTCCTGACACTGACGCGTGAAGTATCGCAGTACAAAGTGAATGTTGACCAGCAGCTGTCTAAGATTATTTATGACGGTCTATGGTATTCACCGCTTCAGCCAGCACTTTCAGCTTTTATTGAATCTACACAAAATGTCGTAACTGGTACGGTCAAAGTGAAGTTGTTTAAGGGTCATCACAACGTAATTGCGAAGAAATCTCCAGTCAGCCTTTATAATGAAGAGCTATCCACGTACTCCAAAGAAGATGCGTTCGACCACAACGCTGCTGTAGGATTCATCAAGCTTTGGGGATTGCCGACAAAAGTGCATGCCGATGTGCATAAGGGAGAGAAACTCTTAGATAAAGCACCGGTGAGCGCTCATGAGTAAGTTATGGGGCGGACGTTTTACGAAACCAACTAATAAGCTGGTCGAAGAGTACACCTCTTCGATCGGTTTTGATCAAAAGCTGGCTCTCCAGGATATTAAGGGGAGCCTCGCTCATGTCGAGATGCTTGGGCATTGTGGCATTATTTCAAATGAAGAAAAAAATCAGATTACCAAAGGATTGCATACGATCCAGGGTAAGATCGAAAACGACGAAGTAGAGTACTCGGTCGCTGACGAAGATATTCACATGAACATCGAGAAACTTCTGATTGAAGAAATCGGACCTGTCGGGGGCAAGCTCCATACAGGAAGAAGCCGTAATGACCAGGTCGCAACCGATATGCACTTATATATGCGTGAAAAAACAGAAGAACTGATTGAGCTGGTAGGTGCGGTGCAAGAAGCACTCGTCACTCAAGCCGAAGGAAATGTAGAAACGATTCTGCCAGGCTATACGCATTTGCAGCGTGCCCAGCCGATATCGTTCGGGCATCATATGCTCGCTTATTTCTGGATGTTTGAGCGAGATAAGGAACGTCTTCAAGACAGCCTGAAGCGAATTAACTGGTCACCGCTTGGAGCCGCGGCGTTAGCCGGAACCCCTTATGATATCGATCGTCAAATGACGGCAGACATCTTAGGATTTGAAAAAGTCTATCCGAACTCGCTCGATGCGGTGAGTGATCGTGATTTCATTCTCGAATTTTTATCGATTTCTTCTATATTAATCACGCATATCTCGCGTCTATCTGAAGAGCTCATCTTATGGAGCAGTCAGGAATTCAACTTCATAGAGCTAGATGACGAATTTTGTACAGGATCCAGTATTATGCCTCAGAAGAAAAATCCTGATGTCCCTGAATTGCTGCGTGGAAAAACAGGAAGAATTTACGGCAATTTGATGGGTCTCCTGACCTTGTTGAAAGGGTTGCCCCTAGCATATAACAAAGACATGCAAGAGGATAAAGAAGGCATGTTTGACACTGTAGATACTTTAGAAGGAGCGCTTGCTCTGCTCGCTCCTATGCTATCATCAATGGAAGTTAAAGCCGGAGAGATGAAAACGGCGGTCAAAGAAGACTACTCCAACGCAACGGATATCGCTGATTATTTAGCTGTGAAAGGCATGCCTTTCCGCCAGGCGCATGAAGTGATTGGAAAAATCGTGCTTTATGGCATTGAGGAAGGGAAGTACTTGCTTGATTTATCGATGAAAGAATACAAACAGTTCTCGGAGCTGTTTGAAGAGGACATTTATGAAAAGTTGGCCCCTGATCAAGTGGTAGCTGCGAGAAACAGTGAAGGCGGAACGAGCTTCAAACAAGTGGCTCAGCAGCTTGAACTGGCTAAAAATCACCTCTACGAATAGAAAAAAAGGAATGGGTCACAATGATCCATTCCTTTTTTTGATTGTGAAAATCATGGGAGGAGGCAGGTCCGTACGTTTGAGATTCTTAAAAAAGGCTATTATAAAAGTACGACAAAAACTGAGAAGGATGGGATAAAATGGCGAAACATGTTGAAGCTTTTTTCCAAACAGAAAATGATGCGGAAAGTGCAAAAGCATCTCTTCAAAAACTGACTATTGAACATGAAATGGTAGAAGCAATCCCAGAGGATAAGGATTTAACAACGATTGTACCTGTTGGAGGCTCCTCCTCGACAGGTGGAGGTGCCTTCAACTTCACAGAGGTCGTGCAGCCGGCCTTTGACGATGAAGGTGCTTTGTTCGACAAAAGACATTTGACGCATATCCTCCACTTTGAGGTGCAAGAAGAAGAGTATGAACGCGCCTTAGAAATCATAAAAGAACATGAGGGGCATATGGATAAGTCCCATCTATAAAATAGAAACAGATGTCTCTTTCGAAGAGGCATCTGTTTCTATTTGTATAAAGCAATGTCGGAAAAATGGGGGGGATAATTTGCAGATTTATCTTATTCAACAAAATCTCCCTATTCCGTAAGATTCAGTTTCGAGACATTTGTATGAGTTTGGGGCTGCGGGAAAAGGTTCGCTTTCCGTGGGGCG
>NZ_JRNX01000759.1 GCF_000786645.1 Halobacillus sp. BBL2006 | reverse complement strand
CTCCTGTGGGATTCAAAGGGACAGGTGAGACCCCGGAAGGCGGAGCCTGAGGAGGCTCAGCGCCCGCCCACGGAAAAGCGAGTGAATTCCCGGCACTCCTTTCTCTGTCCAAGGCAACGGAAACAGCCATTATCTTGAAACTGAGTCTTCAACAATCGGGAGCTTTATAATAATAGAAATCAACAACATGATTGATCAGAGCCAAATAAAAAAACGAAACCATGGAAGGCTTCGTTTTTATCGTTTCATTAGATCAGCTATTGTTTTTTGTTCTAACCCTTCTATTATCCAGCCTTCCATTTCATCCCGCAGCTCAAAAAGAGCATCTCTGGTGGGAGGAGCAAAGCATTCTTTGCTTTCTACGTCCAGGAATCCTTTGGGGAACGTTTCCGCCCTCATGGCATCATACACTTCAGAAAGAGTTATTTCGTTTGGGTTCTTCACTAAGGAATATCCACCGTCTCTTCCTTCTTTAGCCTGGATTAAACCGGCCTTCACTAAATGAGTTAAGATCTTTCTTAAAAATACAGATTTGGATTCAAGTTTTTCTGCTAGTTTACCGCTCGGGCACAGGCCTTCGTTACTGGCTAGAACAATGAGAGCCTGGAGAGCCATTCCAAACCATCGTGTACTAGATACTTTTTCTGCCATACGTTTCACCTCTTCGTCCTTCTCTATTTTGAGTCATAGTTGAAATAAAGTCAAAGCCAATAGGGGAAAGGAAGGACTTTATAGTATTTAACGAAACCGGTTTACTAAAAACATGCTAAACTTTGTTGATTTTTCTGAAAAAAGTATTGAAAACGGATTCATTTATGGTTATAATCAACCCAACGCATCAAATCAATTGATTTTTTTTAGCTGTTTAACGAAACCGGTTTCGTTAAATGGCGTTCATTGATCTAAGGTGAAAAACAGGGACTAGGAAGTCTATATGGAGGGGTTAATTAAATGAATCTGAAAAAAAGTTTGCTGGCTGTTTTGTTAATTAGTTTGAGCGCATTTCTTTTTGCGTGTAGCGGAGGAGAAGATTCTGCATCTGGTGAAGGTCAAGACGGAGAAAAGGTTACGTTAGATTTTTGGGTGTTCGGGGCTACGAACTATGAAGCATTAGCTAAAGAATATGAAAAAGAAAATCCAAATGTAAAAATCAATGTGAAGACGTCTGAACTAGGCGATCACCACAACAGTCTGTTTACAGCAATTTCTGCTGGGACAGGTGCTCCGGATTTAGCGATGATTGAAGTGGATCAGTTAGATCGCTACCGTGAAGCACAAGATCGTTTCGTGAACTTATATGATTTAGGTGCTGAAGAGATTCAAGATCAATACTTAGATTGGAAATGGAATGGAGCAGAAAATGCGGAAGGCGATTTCCTTTTCGGTCTTCCAACAGATATCGGTCCAAAAGCAATGTACTATCATACAGATGTTTTTGAGAAAGCAAGTCTGCCAACAGATCCGGATAAAGTAAGCGAGGTCATCTCGACTCCTGAAGAGTTCAAAGATGCAGCGAAGAAAGTCCTTGATGAGACGGGTCAGCCGATGGTAGACAGCATGGAAATGGCTTTTCGTGCTCATATGGATGCTTTGAAAGTTAGTTACTTTAACCGTGATGGTGAACTATTGATTGACCAGCCTGATAATGGCGTAAAAGAAGCGTATGATTTTGCGGTTGATTTAGATCAAGAGGGTTACGTTGGTAATTTTGAAATGTGGACACCTGAATGGGCGAATGCTTTGAACAAAGGCGGTTTCGCTGTCGAAATGGCACCAGCCTGGTTGAAAGGATACATGACAGAAAATGCTCCTGAAGGCGCTGGTAAATGGCGTGTAACGACATTACCGACGCAATTTGCTGGTAACTGGGGCGGCTCTTATGTAGCGATTCCTGCTGAAACAGAGCATAGCAAAGAGGCGTATAAATTCTCTAAATGGCTTCTATCTCCGGAAAATCAATTGAAATCGTTTGTTGAAAGTGGACTATTCCCATCTGCACCATCTGTGTATGAGATGGAAGAGTTCAAGAATAATTCTGATGAATATTTCGGTGGCCAAAATACAGCCAAATACTTTGCTGAAGCAGCAAAACAAAT
Source organism: Halobacillus sp. BBL2006 (assembly GCF_000786645.1). Classification (GTDB taxonomy): domain Bacteria; phylum Bacillota; class Bacilli; order Bacillales; family Halobacillaceae; genus Halobacillus. The sequence continues at coordinate 1,264 of NZ_JRNX01000759.1, read as the reverse complement.
TCCTGAAGTTTACAAAGGACCAAAATACGTGACTGTGAACAATGAAATCTTAACAGCATTAAGAAATGTTCAAGAAGGCGGAGATCCTGAGAAAGAGTGGAACGACGCTGTCAAACGTATCGAAGATTTGCTTAAACGATAAAGTCAGTTGGGCTGGATGGAACGTTCATCTAGCCCTCATTACATAAGGGGGTAATAAGGTTGGAAAATGTGCATAAACAAGCAAGGGCCTCTACTGCTAAAGCCAGCAAACTTTCTGAGAAGAAGAAAGATATGATCTCGGGTTATCTATATGTGGCTCCTTTCTTTATCGTCTTCGGCATCATCGGTCTTTATCCAGCCATTTTCAGCATTGTTCTTGCTTTTCAGAAGTGGAATGGCCTAGGGGAAATGGAATTTGTAGGAATGAACAACTTTATGATTGTTCTGCAAGATCCTTTATTTTGGAAGTCGTTATATAACACCGTCATTATTGGGTTGATGGGGACAGCCCCCCAATTGATTGTAGGAATTATTCTTGCTTATTTCTTGAATATGGCTGTCATTCGATTCACGAACTTTTTCAGGGTGACAATTTTCATGCCATACATTACCTCTATGGTAGCTGTGGCGTTAGTGTTTGGCGTATTCTTCAGCAGTGATGAAAGTGCGCTTGCTAACTACGTGATCGGATTGTTCGGTGTAGACCCTGTCAGTTGGAAAACTTCGGAGTGGGGCGCGAAAATTGCGATTTCGCTGATGGTCTTTTGGCGTTGGGTCGGTTATAACACAATCATCTACTTAGCTGGCCTGCAAAGTATTCCGAAAGATTTATATGAGGCAGCTACGATTGATGGAGCGAACAAAGTGCAGCAATTCTTCCATATCACGGTTCCTTTATTAAAGCCATTTATTGTACTGACCGTTTTCATGTCTACGGTAGGAGCTCTTCAACTTTTTGCAGAGCCAACGGTATTCTTAGGCTCATCTGCATTCAGTCGTGATGAAGCAATGACCGTCGTTATGTACTTGTATCGAGATGCTTTCAATTTAGGTTCATTTGGTACAGCTTCTGCTACAGCCGTGTTGTTATTAATTATCATCGTCGGAGCAGCGGCACTAAATACATGGTTGACTTCTGGAGCAGGCAACAAGAAGAAGAGAGGTGTGTAAGACTATGAAACAAACAGGTAAAAAGCGGTTTAATTCTAGTACATTTCCGGTTTATGTAGTCCTAACCATTGCATCTCTATTATCTCTGTTCCCATTTTATTGGATGTTTGTG